>JBQTIS010000545.1:0-3031 GCA_052387895.1 Rhodospirillales bacterium
TGCTTGATCGCGTCGAGCCGGGCGGCGTCGAGGTTCTTGGCGATCGGGCCCTTGGGCCCCGCGGCCTCGTACACCACGTAGCCGAGGCCCCCGGCCCCCTCCGCCCGCGCCCAGTCGTTCAGCTTGTCGAAGAAGCTGCGGGGGCGCGACGCCGCGCCCGGCGCGTCGATCGCGCGCACGACCGCGCCGCCGTCGATCGCCTTGGCGAACAGCCCGAAGCCCGAGCCCTTGAAGGCCGCGGTAACGTCGGCGACGGTCAGCGGATTGCGCAGGTCGGGCTTGTCGGTTCCGTATCTCAGCATCGCTTCGTCGTAGGGAATGCGCGGGAACGGCGGGGGCGTCACCTTGCGGCCGCGGCCGAACTCCTCGAACACGCCGTGCAGCACCGGCTCCAGCGCCGCAAACACGTCATCCTGCGTCACGAACGACATCTCGAAATCGAGCTGGTAGAATTCTCCCGGCGACCTATCGGCGCGCGCGTCCTCGTCGCGGAAGCAGGGCGCGATCTGGAAATAGCGGTCGAACCCCGCGACCATCAGCAACTGCTTGAACATCTGCGGCGCCTGGGGCAGGGCGTAGAACTGGCCGGGATGCACGCGGCTGGGCACCAGGTAGTCGCGCGCGCCTTCGGGGCTCGACGCCGTCAGGATCGGCGTCTGGAACTCGGTGAAGCCCTGCTGGATCATGCGCCGGCGGATGCTCGAGATCACCTGCGAGCGCAGCACGATGTTGGCGTGCAGCTTGTCGCGGCGAAGGTCGAGAAAGCGATGGCGCAGGCGGATGTCCTCGGGATAGTCGGCCTCGACGCTGACCGGCAGCGGCAGTTCCTTGGCGGCCGACTGCACCTTGAGCTCGCGCACGCGCAGCTCGACCTCGCCGGTCGGAAGCTTCGGGTTCGCGGTCTCGGGCGAGCGGCGCACCACCTCGCCGGTCATGGTCGCCACCGTTTCCAGCTTCAGCGCCTCGATCTGCTTGAAGATCGGGCTCGAGGTGTCGACCACGCATTGCGTCAGCCCGTAATGGTCGCGCAGATCGATAAACAGAAGGTTGCCGTGATCGCGCTTGCGGTGGACCCAGCCCGACAGCCGCGCCGGGGCTCCGGTGTGCTCGGCCCGAAGTTGGCCGCAGGTATGCGTGCGATAGGCGTGCATGAAACGCGCGGCAGAGGGCAACAAACACGAAGGTTTGTCAAGCGCGGCGCTGGACTTGGCCGCGCGCCCATGTCAAGACAGCGCGGCCAGGATGAACGCATGTCGCTGATCGCCTCGACCGACGCACTCGCCCAATTCTGCCGCCGCCAGCACGAGGCCGATTTTGTCGCCGTGGACACCGAGTTCATGCGCGACAAGACCTATTGGCCCAAGCTGTGCCTGGTGCAGGTGGCGGGGCCTGAGGAATACGCCGCGATCGACACCATGGCGCCGGGCATCGACCTGGAGCCGCTGTTCGATCTGATGGCGCGCATGGGCGTGCCCAAGGTGTTCCACGCCGCGCGCCAAGACATCGAGATTTTCGTCAACCTGGCGGGCGCGGTGCCCAAGCCGGTGTTCGACACCCAAGTGGCGGCGATGGTGTGCGGCTTCGGCGATTCGGTGGCCTACGACACGCTGGCCGCCAAGCTGGCGGGCGCGCATATCGACAAGTCGTCGCGCTACACCGACTGGCAGCACCGGCCGCTGACCCAGCGCCAGATCGACTACGCGCTCAGCGACGTGATCCATCTGCGCCGCGTGTACGAAAAACTGCACGGCCGCTTGCAGAAAAGTGGCCGCGCGCACTGGGTCGAGGACGAGATGTCGGTGCTGACCGACCCGCTGACCTATCGCACCGATCCCGAAAGCGCGTGGCGGCGCATCAAGCTGCGCGGCGGCAATTCGCGCATGCTGGCGGTCCTGCGCGAACTGGCGGCCTGGCGAGAGCGCGAGGCGCAGAAGCGCGACGTGCCGCGCAACCGCATCGTCCGCGACGACAGCCTGCTGGACTTGGCCGCGCATCCGCCGATGAGCGCCGACGATCTGGCGCGCGCGCGCGGCGTGGGACGCGGCGTGGCCGAGGGCAGGTTCGGGCCGGAGATCCTGGCGGCGGTGCAGCGCGCGCTGAAAAGCGATCCGGCGACCTGGCCGCAGTTCAAGCCGCGCCCCGCGATCCTGCCGGGCCTGGGGCCGTTGACCGACCTGCTGCGCGTGCTGCTAAAGACCAAATGCGAGCAGCATGGCGTGGCGCAGAAACTGGTCGCCGACACCGACGATCTGGAGCTGATCGCCACGGACGACGACGCCGACGTGCCGGCGCTGAAGGGCTGGCGGCGCGAGGTGTTCGGCGAGGATGCGCTGAAGCTCAAGCACGGCCGCCTGAGCCTGGCCGCCGAGGGCGGCGAGGTCAGGCTGATCGAGCTCGAGAAATAATCGCCGGCGGCCGGCGCCGGCCGAGGCGGCTTTACACCTCGTCCCCGTCCAGAAACGATTCGAGCGCGTCGAAGCGCCTTCGCGCCACCTCGCCCATCAATCCCGCGATCATCGCATCGGCGCCCGCGCCCGAGGGCTGGAGGCTGAGGCGCCCCCCTTTGCGCACCAGCGGCATCTCGCGCAATAGGCCCGGCGTGCCGCCGGTGAGCGTGAGGCCGAGGCGCATCGCCATGCCCGCGATCCAGGCCTGGCGCAGCGGCTCCTTGCCCAGGAGCTTCTTCACCAGATCGACCTGCGGGCTGTCGCGGTCGCCGCCATAGCGCGCGAACAGCGCGGCCGCGACATAGCCGCGGCCGGGATGGTCGATGCCGACCGCCGAGATGCGCAGCGCCCGGTTGAAGGCGTGGTCGGCGCGGTAGTCCGGATGGTCGAGCCAGGCGAGGTCGGCGCACAGGCACGCGGCGCGGCGCAGGCGCGCGAGCGAAGGCGGCTCGTTGGGAAACAGCGCCGCCATCCAATCGGCCATGACGAGGCCGTCCTCGCCGAAGCGGCCGATGGCGCGCGCCGGGTCGGCCGCCGCCGCCAGCAGCGGATCGCGCCCGCGCTCGGCCGCCGGCAGCGCGTCG
>JBQTIS010000546.1:0-17995 GCA_052387895.1 Rhodospirillales bacterium
GAAGCCGCTGCGCGACGCGGCGCGCGCGGCCGAGCAGGCGCTGGACCGGTTGCATCGCGAGAAACAGGCGCTGGAGGCGGCGCTGGCCGACCCTGCCGTGTACGAGAAATCCCCGGGCCGCGTGCCCGAAACCACGCGCCGGCTGGCCGATGTCGCCCGCCGGCTGGTCGAGGCCGAGCAGGCATGGATGCAGGCCCAATCGGCCCTGGAACAGGGCATTATTCCCGAGTCTTGACGCCGTGTTTCAGGTCGCGTGCGCGCCGTATCCGCCTGAGTTGAAAGCATTTTTCGTTTGTTTGTCGAGTATTTGCGCGGTTTACCGAATATTAGGGATGAGCGGGTATTGAGGCATGGCGCGAAGAACGCGAAAGGACCAGCCATGTCTGCCAAGAAGGCCCCAATGGCCGCCGAGCACGCGGGGTTTTCGGACACCCGCATCGCCGCGGCATTCGATTGCCTGCGCATCGCGCTGACCGTGTTCGACCGCGATGACCGGTTGATCTACGCCAACCAGCATTTCCGCTACCTGTTCCGCTGCTTTGAGCGCATCGAGCCGCTCCTGGGCTTGAGCTTCGAGGACATCTTGCGCGCCACCGTCACGCACGGCGAGGTGGCCGAGGACGACGCCGCGCGCGACCCCGAGGGCTGGATCGTGCGGCGTGTAAAGCAGCACCAGTCGCGCCCCTTCCGGGTTTTCGAGCAGCGCCTGGCCGACGGACGCTGCCTGCAGATCAAGGAGCGCGCCACGCCCGACGGCGGCAGCGTGCTGCTGTGGGTCGATATCAGCGAAGCGATGCATCAGCGCCTGCGGCTGGAGGACGCCGTCGACGGCGCCTGCGACGGCTTCGCGCTGTGGAGCGACCACGACAGGCTTCTGAGCTGCAACGCGCATTTCGCCCGGCTGTTCGGCGGCGCCGAGGGCCTCAAGCCGGCGGCCGATTTCGACGCGGTGCTGGAAAGCGCGGTCGCGGCCGGCCGGGTGCGCCCGACGGGCGACCCGGAGGGCTGGATCGGCCAGCTTCTGTCGAGCCGTTGCGAACGCGGCATCCGCACCGAGTTCCAAACCGGCAACGGCCGCTGGTACCAGCTTGCCGAGACGCATACGCGCGACGGCGGCATCGCCAGCATCCTGACCGACGTGACTCAACTGAAGCAGACGGAGACCGAGCTAAGGCGCCGCGGCGACGCCCTGGAAAAATCGGTGCACGAGTTGCGGGCGGCGGAGGCGTTGTTGAGCGAGCAAGGCGCGGCGCTGTCCGCGGCCAACGCCGAGCTCGAGGCCTCGCGCCTCGACGCCGAGCGCGCCAACGCCTACAAGACCTCGTTCCTGCGCTCGATCAGCCACGAGCTGCGCACGCCGCTGAACGCCATCATGGGCTTCTCGGAGGTGCTGGACAGCCAGGCGCTGGGGCCGCTGGGCAACGCCAAGTACCAGGAGTACGCCGGATACATCCGCACCAGCGGCCAGCATCTGCTGTCGCTGATCAATCAGCTGCTCGACCTGTCGCGCATCGAGGCCGGGCGCATGGAGCTGCGCCGCGAGACGCACGACGCCGCCGAGATCGCGCGGTATTGCGCGCAGATGCTGAACGAGAAAGCCGCGCGCGGCCGGGTGGCGCTCGCCATCGCCCTGCCGGAACGGCCGCTTGCCGTCCACGTCGACGTCCTGGCCGCGCGCCAGGTGGCGTTGAACCTGCTGTCGAACGCCATCAAGTTCACGCCCGAAGGCGGCAGCGTCAGCCTGGAACTCGCCGCGGCGGATGGGTTCTGCATGCTGACGGTCAAGGACACCGGCCCCGGCATCGCCAAGGAAGACATCCCGCGGCTGATGCAGCCCTTCATGCAGGCCGGCGACATATTGACCCGCCAGGACAAGGGCTCGGGCCTGGGTCTGGCGATCGCCAAGGCGCTGACCGAGCTGCATGGCGGGCGTATCGAACTGGAAAGCACGATGGACGTCGGCACCACCGTGCGCGTCTTCCTGCCCCTGGCGCGCGAGGACGCGCCGGCCGGCGACGGCGCGAACTCCGAGGCGGCCTGACGCCCCTACTCCGCGGTTCCCTCTTTCCAGCCCTGGTCGGTCTGGCGCCAGTAGGTGAGCCGGTGCCCGGCGTCTTTGTAGTCGCGCCAGCGCCGGCGCGCGGCCGCGACGGCTTCGCCGTCCGTGCCGTCGAACAGCTCGGCGCAGAGCTTGAAATGCTCCAGCGCGCCCGCGCGCGCGCCGTCGGCCAGGAACAGCACCTCGGCGCGGTTGGGCGGTTCGCCCATGGCGGCCGGGTCGCCGGCCGTCGCCAACAGTACCGGCTGGTCGGGAGCGAAGCCGTCCGCAGCCGTGCCGTGCGGCAGGAACGAGTCGGGCCGGTAGGTCCACAGATGCGCGTTCAGCGCCTCGAGCCGCTCCTTCGAGCCGACCACGACCAGCGCGCGCTGGCCGCGGTCGAGCACGCGTTCGAGCATGGTCGGCAGCGCGCGCTCCAGCGTCGCGCGTTCGAGGTGATAGAAGCGGATTTCGGTCACGAGCTTTCGTAGTTGTCGGCCACGAGCCGGTCCAACAGCCGCACGCCGAAGGCGGTCGCGCCCTTGGGCACCGCGCCATGGTCCTTCTTCGACCAGGCCATGGCGGCGATGACGAGATGCGCCCAGGGCGTGTTGTTGACGAAGCGCTGCAGAAACTGCGCGCCGATGATGCTGCCGCCGGCGCGGCCGCCGCTGATGTTCTTGACGTCGGCGGCGTCGCTGTCGATTTCCTGGTCGTACTGCTCGCCGAGCGGCATGCGCCACAGCTGCTCGCCGGTCGAGGCGCCGGCCGCCGCCAGCTTTTCCGCCAGCTCGTCGTTGTTCGAGAACATGCCGGCGTGCTCGTGACCGAGCGCGATGACGATGGCGCCGGTCAGCGTGGCGAGATCGACCATGAAGCGCGGCTTGAATCGGTCCTGGCAGTACCACAGCACGTCGGCCAGCACGAGTCGCCCTTCGGCGTCGGTGTTCAGCACCTCGATCGTCTGGCCGGACATCGAGGTGACGATGTCCGAGGGCCGTTGGGCCGCGTGCGAGGGCATGTTTTCCACCAACCCCACCACGCCCACGACGTTGACGCGCGCGCGCCGTCCGGCCAGCGCCTTCATCAGGCCGATCACCGCGCCGGCGCCGGCCATGTCCCATTTCATGTCTTCCATGCCGGCGGCGGGCTTGAGCGAGATGCCGCCGGTGTCGAAGGTGACGCCCTTGCCGCAAAACGCGATCGGCTTGCGGTCGCGGCCCTTGGGATCGCCGTGCCAGCGCATCACCGCTACCGCCGGCTCGTGCGCGCTGCCCTGGCCCACGCCCAACAGCGCGCCCATGCCCAGCTTCCTCATCTCTTTGACGCCGAGCACCTCGACCTCGATGCCCAGCTTCGACAGGCCCCTGGCGTGCTCGGCCAAGGTCGCCGGATAGATCACGTTCGGCGGCTCGCTGACCAGGTCGCGGGCCAGGAATACGCCCTCGGCCACCTTTTCGCGGGTCATGAAACTGCGCTGCGCGGCCGACGCGCCGGTGACCATGACGGTCAATTTCCTGAGGGTCGGCTTCTTCTCGGGCTTCTCGCGCGTCTTGTACTTGTCGAAGCGATAGGCGCGCAGCACCGCCCCGAAGGCGAGTTCGACGGCGCGTTGCGCCGCGGTGCCGGTGGCGCCACCGAGCCTGCCGACCGAGACCGTCGCCTCGCCGTCGCCGTTAGCGTTGAGATGCGCCACGATCGCGGCGCCGACGCCCTGGAGCCTAAGGTCCGACAGCTCCTCGGCCTTGCCCACGCCGTAGAGCACCACGCGCGTGAGCCCTATGCCCTGCGGCGCCGGCACCGACAGGATCTCGTCGCGCTTGCCGGTGAAGCGGCTGGCGTTCATCGCGCGCCGCAGCACGCCCGCCAGCTTCTTGTCCAGTTCGATCGCCTCGGGCGATAGGTTGCGCTCGGCCGACACGGCCACCGCGTAGATGCCGGACGCTGGCAGCTTGGGTTCGGCGAAGGCGATTTTGAGCATGGATCCTCGAGGAATGCGGTGGGACGAAAAAATCTGACCGGCGCAAACCGTTACCCGGCGCGCCGGCACGCAACATTAGCAGGCCCTAAAGCCCGCGTCAGGGGGAAGGCCCGAAATAGCGGTACAGCCCCTGCCGGTCGCGGCGCTCGCGCACCGCATCCCCAATGGCTTGGGTCAAGGTCGCGGCCACGGCTTGGGTGTAATGGAGCGGATCCCAGTAATTCCCGTCCCGGCGGGTGATGTCCGATTCGATCATGAAGTCGACGACATGGGCGTTGCGGCGCGAACCCGCCATGGCGGCCAGCCGGCGCTTGCACTCCGCCCACACCGCCGCCTCGCGCGAGCCCGGCCCGGGCTGGTTGTTGAAGTGGTAGGGCATGACCACCAGGATCTTGAGGGTTGCGTCCGGCAGACCGGACAGCATGCCGTCGAGCAGCCCATGCGTCGGAAACCTGATCGCGCTCGCCTCGGCCTGGGAAAGCGCCAACGGCGGTGTCACGGAAACGACCGGCCGGGGGCCGCCGGGCCCGTAAAGGTGGAAGCGCGCGCGCGCAAGGTCGTAGGCGGAATCGGGCGGCAGGAAACTGGTATAGCCGTCCTTGCCGTATTTCGGCTTGCGCAGGCCGGTCAGATAAGCCGCCTGTCGCGCGGTTTCCTCCAGCGCCGGCAGATTGAACAGATGCAGCAGGTCGTTCCAGGGGTTTGCGTCGTACATCCACTCGGGGAACGGCCGCGGCGTCAGCTTGCGGTAGTCGTCGCCGGCCTGGCACCACACCGCGTCGATGCCGAAGATCACGGCGCGCGGAGCGGGATGATGTCGGCGGAACACCGCGAAGATCTGCGCCTCCTCCCACGCCGTCGCATCGTTCATCGACAGGTTAACGAAGCGCGCGCCGAAAATCGGGTTCAGCATCCGCGGCTGCAACAGGCGCGCGGTCGAGGTGCCGACGATGGCGCTGTCGAATCGGGCCTTGCGCGCCAGGGCCGGGAACGAGAAGCGCTGGTTGCTGGTGACCGGCTCGCGGTCGAACCGGGGCGAGAACCACAGCGTGTCGTAGCCGTCGACGACGACCAGCAGCGCGTAGAGCGCAAACCCCGCGCCCGAGGCCGTTCCGGCCAGAATCTTGAAGAGGCGCCGCCACGGCTTCTGGTCGGGCTCGCTGGCGATGGCGGGATTCGACGGCATGAAGCTGCGGCCTCTCAGAACTGGACGTAGATGAATTCGGTGTTGCGTCCGCCGCCGACCGCGAGCAGCAGATACACGAACGCCAGCGCCGCGGGCGCGGCGACCCAGGCCCGGGGCCGCAGGCGCTCGAACGCCAGGACGTGGGCGGCGGGACCCGCGAGCGCCAGCAGCGCGGCCAGCGGCAGAACCGCCATTGCCGCCAATGCGGGAAGGGAAACGCCGGGGTCCGCGCGCAAGCCGTTGAAGCCGCCCATCCCGGCTATGATCGCGGCGGCCGAGCCGAAATCGGCGGCGCGGAACAGCACGAAGCCCACGACCACCACCAGCATCGTCAGTATCCAGCCGAGCCACGCCGGCATGCCGAGGCCGCGCGCGGACCAGGCCTGGTTCGACGCCAGCGCGATCCCGTGCAGCCCGCCCCAGGCGACGAAAGTCCAGCCCGCGCCGGGCCACAGGCCGCCCAGCAGCATCGTCGCCACCGTCGCCGCCGCTCGGGCCGCCGGCGACAGGCGATTGCCGCCCATGGGTATGTAGAGATAGTCGCGCAGGAAGCGCGACAGGGTGACATGCCAGCGCCGCCAGAACTCGCGGATCGACGTGGCGCGGTAGGGAGCGTCGAAGTTCACTGGCAGCATCAGCCCCAAGAGCATGGCGATCCCCATCGCCATGTCGGAGTAGCCGGAGAAGTCGAAATAGATCTGCAGCGAGAACGCAACGCCCGCGGTCCAGGCCTCGACCAGCCCGAGCGCGCGGCCGGCGCCGGAAGCGGCGAACAGCGGATCGGCCAGCACCGCGAGCTGGTCGGCGAGCAGCACTTTCTTGGCGACGCCGAGGACCAGCAGCACGAAGCCGCGCGACAGCCGCTCGGGCCATCCCGCGCGCAGCGGCGGCAGGGCGAACTGATCGATGATCTCGTGGTGGCGGATGATGGGGCCCGCGATCAGGTGCGGGAACAGCGTCACCCACAGCGCGTAGTCGGACAGGCGGTAGCGCGGCGCCTGGCCGCGTCCGAGATCGACCAAGTACGAGATCTGCTGGAAGGTGAAGAAGCTGATGCCCAGCGGCAGGACGATGCCGTAGGGATCGTGCTTGAGGCCGATGAGCGCCTCGACGCTGCCGACCAGGAAATCGGCGTACTTGAAAAACGCCAGCACGGCCAGGTTGGCGGCGACGCCGAGCACAACGACCGCGCGCAGCGCCACGCGCGACGGCAGCAGCGACAGCGCCCAGTTCGCCAGGACCGAGAGAACCAGAAGCGGCACCAGCCGCCAATCCCAGTAGCCGTAGAACACGAGCGAGGCCGCAACCGCGGCCCAGCGGCGCGCCTGGGGGTGGCCGGCGAGCGCGTAATAAGCCGCGAGCGTGACCGGCAAAAAGGCCAATAGGAAGGCTTGGGAATGGAACAACATTCGAACAGGCCGCCGGCGGCTAGGGCCCGGGAGGGCAATAAACGTAAACGAGCCGCCCCTGGGCTAACGGCCGCCCCCTTCCAGGTCAAGGACATCCGGCCAGGTCAAGGACATCCGGCCAGGTTAAGGGACATTCGGCCGGGCCAGGCTGGGGTTGCCTCAAGGTCATGGGATTGCCGCAATCCTGTCGTTTTCTAGGCACAGGTGAAGTGCCGCGCCGTTGTCGATGCTGCATCGCAGCGAATCAATCCACTGGCCTGTGGGTGATCGGCAACAGTTTAATAATTCCTAGGGGTTACCGGCTGGAATCCTAGGATTTGGATTAACCACGCGGTATAGTCCGATAAGATGGATAGCATAACCAAATACGTCTTCCGGCAGGTGGGCGGCGTGATGTTTTTCATCGCGCTGTGCCTGACCCTGGCTATTTGGCTGACCCAATCGCTCAGGTTCGTCGATTTGATCGTCAACCGCGGCCTGCCCTTGAGCACGTATCTGTACCTGGCGCTGCTGCTGCTGCCGCGGTTCCTGGTGATCGTGCTGCCGGTCGCGCTCTTCGCGGCGGTGCTGTTCACCTACAACAAGCTGACCATGGATAGCGAGCTGATCGTCTGCCGCGCCGTAGGCTTCAGCCAGGGCGCGCTGGCGCGGCCGGCGCTTTTCCTGGCGCTGGGCGTCACCGCCGTCGTCTACACGCTGACCGTCTATTTCCTGCCCGCGTCCTACCACGCGTTCAAGGACCTGCAGTGGTCGATCCGGCACGAGTACCAGAACATTCTGCTGTTGGAGGGCGCATTCAACGAGGTGTCGGAACACGTGATCGTTTATATGCGCCAGCGCGATTCCGACGACGGTCTGCGCGGCATCCTGGTCCACGACATGCGCCGCGCCGACCATCCGGTGACGCTGATGGCCGAGTCCGGCGCCTTGATCCGCACCGAGGAAGGGCCGCGCGTGCTGCTGGTCAACGGCAACCGGCAGGAGATTGACCATCAGACCAAGCGCCTGTCGCTGCTGTATTTCGATCGCTACACGGTCGAGATGGCCGGCGACCGCGCGCAGGCCAAGGAGCGCTGGCGCGAGCCGCGCGAACGCTTCCTGCCCGAACTTTTCTTCCCCGACGATTCGCCGGCCGACCGGAAATACCGTCTGCAGATCATCGCAGAGGGTCACAATCGCCTGGCTTCGCCGCTGATGGCGATCGCCTTCGCCATGATCGCGCTGGCGTCGCTGCTGTATGGCGATTTCAACCGCCGCGGCCAGTCGATGCGGGTGCTGACGGCCTGCGTGGCCGTGGTGCTGCTGCAGGCCGCGGCGATGGCGCTGCTGAACCTGGGCGCCAAGACGCCGGCCGTGTTTCCGATGATGTACCTGCTGCCGATTCTGGCCACGGCCTTATCCGCCTGGGTGATGCTGCGCCGGCCGCAGCGGCCGGCCCAGCGCCCCGCCGGCGCCGCGGCCTGACGGCGGAGCCTGGGGGCGGCCATGCGCATGTCGGGCACGCTGTTCGGCTATATCGCGCGCCAGTTCCTCCTGGGCGTGGCGGGCGTGTTCGTCACGCTGTTGTGCCTGATCTTCGTGTTCGACCTGGTGGAGCTGATGCGCCGGTCGACCGGCAAGGACGCGGTCACGGTCTGGATCATCCTGCAGATGGCGCTGCTGAAGCTGCCGAAGATGGAGCAGGAGGTGATGCCCTTCTCCATCCTGTTCGGCGGACTGTTCGCGTTCTGGCGGCTGACGCGCAGCAACGAGCTGGTGGTGGCGCGCTCCGCCGGAATCTCGGTCTGGCAGTTCCTGCTGCCGGCGCTGTCGATCTCCGCCGCCATCGGCGTGATCCAGGTTGGCCTGTTCGGCCCGATCTCCTCGGTCATGCTGGCGCAGTTCGAAAAGATGGAGGGCATCCATTTCCGCGGCCAGGTCAGTTCGCTGTCGATCTCGTCGAACGGCCTGTGGCTGCGCCAGGGCGACGACGCCGGCCAGGCGGTGATCCACGCCAAGCGCATGGACCAGGCGACGCTGGAACTCCAGAACGTGATCGTGTTCCAGTACGAAGGCGCCGACAAGTTCATCCGCCGGCTGGACGCGGCCAACGGCAGGTTGGGCGACGGCGTGTGGCGGCTGCAGCAGGTCTACCTGTCGCAGCCCGACCTGCCGACGCGCTTCGTGCCCAACTACAACCTGCCGACCGACCTGACGGTCGAGCGCATCCAGGACAGCTTCGCCTCGCCCGAGACGATGTCATTCTGGAACTTGCGCGGCTTCATCGCCACGCTGGAGAAGGCCGGGTTCACGGCGCACCGCCACCGCCTGCATTTCCACGCGCAGCTGGCCGTGCCGCTGCTGCTGTGCGCGATGGTGCTGCTGGCCGCCACTTTCTCGCTTCGGCCTACGCGGCGCGGCGGCGCCGGCTACATGGTCGTAGGCGGGGTGGTCGCCGGATTCATGCTGTTCTTCGTGTCGGACATCGTGTTCGCGCTCGGCCTGTCGGCGACTATTCCGGTGATCCTGGCGGCGTGGACGCCCGCCGGCGTCAGCTCGATGCTGGGCGCGGCGATGCTGCTGCACCTGGAGGACGGCTGATGCGCCGCCCGGCCGCCGCCGCCTGGTTGTCGGTCGTCCTTGGCGCGGCCGCGGCGCTGGCGCCTTGCGACGCGCCGGCGCAATGGTCGCCGGCGCCCGGCGCGCCTGGCCGCTCGACCCCGCCGCAACAGCCGCCGGAGAGGAACGAGCCCGCGCTGCTGACCGCCGACGAGGTGACGTTCGACAACGAGTTGGGTGTCTACGTCGCGCGCGGCAACGTGGAGGTGGTGCAGAACGACCGCACGCTGTTGGCCGACACGGTCAGCTACAACCAACGCACCGGCGGGGTGGTGGCCAGCGGCAATGTCAGCATGATCGAGCCGGGCGGCGAGGTGATCTTCGCCGACTACATGGAGCTGACCGACTCGATGAAGGACGGCGTGATCCGCGACATCCGCATCCTCTTGACCGACAATTCGCGGCTGGCCGCCAACGGCGCAAGGCGCACCGGGGGCAACCGCACCGAGATGACCAAGGGCGTGTTCAGCCCTTGTAAGCCTTGCGAGGAAGACCCGTCGCGCGCGCCGCTGTGGCAATTGAAGGCCGGCCGCGTGGTGCACGACCAGCAGGAACAGATCATCCGCTACAATGACGCATGGCTCGAGGTGCACGGCGTGCCGGTCGTCTATACGCCTTATTTGCAGCACCCTGACCCGACGGTGAAGCGCCAGAGCGGCATCCTGGCCCCGACCATGGTCCAAAGCAGCGAGCTGGGGGTCATGACCGGCGTGCCCTATTACTGGGTGATCGACGACGACAAGGACCTGACCTTCAATCCGCAATACGCCACCAAGAAAGGCCCGATGGGGCGCATGGAGTACCGCCAGGTATGGGCCAATGGCGGCGTGGTGTTCGACGGCAGCGTGGCGCGCACCGATCGCGGCTTCGACCCCCTGTTCAACGACACCGATCCGCCCAAGACCGAGGAAGACCAGTTGCGCGGCCACGTCTTCGGCCGCGGCCGCTGGGACGTGAACGAGAGCTGGCGCACCGGCTTCGATTTGCAACGCGCGTCCGACAGGACCTATCTGTCGCTCTATCGCATCACCAACCCGCAGCTGTTTGCCAACACGCAAACCCTGACGTCGAACGCCTTCGCCGAGGGCTTCATGGGCCGCAGCTACGCCGCCGCCAACGCCTACGCGTTCCAGGGCCTGCGTTCGACCGACACGTTGCGCACCACGCCCTATGTGCCGATGTTATGGGATTACAACTACCTCAGCGAGGCGGCGCCCTATGGCGGGCGCTGGTCGCTGGACGCCAACACGATGGTGCTGGAGCGCAACGACGGCGCCGACAGCCGGCGCGTTTCGCTGATCGGCGGCTACCAGGTGCCGTACATCACGCCACTGGGCGACGTGTGGCGGTTCAACGCCTCGCTGCAAACCGACGTGTACAACGTGAATAACGTGCGCGATCCGGGCCGGCCCTACATCGAGCATGACGGCACGCACGCGCGCGTGTTCCCGCAACTGGGCGCGCAATGGAGCTATCCTTTCGTGCGCCAGGGCGAGGAATACCGCCAGTTGATCGAGCCAGTGCTGGGCACCTTCGTGGCGCCGAACGGCAAGAACCCGGCGGCGATCCCGAACGAGGACAGCGTGGATGTCGAGTTCGACGACACGCGCCTGTTCAGCCCCAACCGCTTCACCGGCATCGACCGGGTGGACGGCGGCGTGCGCGGCATCTACGGCCTGCGCACCGGCGTCTATCACCTGGGGGGCGGCTATGCCACCGGGTTCTTCGGCCAGAGCTACAACGCCAGCCGGAACGAGTCGTTCACCGCGGGCAGCGGCTTGGCCGGGCACCGGTCGGATTATGTGATGCGGCTCGAGCTTTCGCCGCATCCCTGGGTCGACCTGATCACCCGGTTCCGGCTGGATAAGGACGATTTCGGCGTCACCCGCAACGAAACGCTGGTGATCGTTGGGCCGCCGATCCTTCAGGTGCAGGGTTCGTATCTGCGCGCGCCCTCGACCCAGTTTTCGAATGGCCGGGTGCAGCAGGCCAGCGCCGTGATCTCGTCGAAGATCGACGACAACTGGTCCGTGCGCGTGAACGGACTGCGCGACCTGAACGACGGCAACAACCTGGGCTGGGTCAACTACGGAGCGGGGTTCAGCTATCAGGACGAATGCTTCCTGGTGAACTTCACCTGGCTGCGAACCTTCACCGCGAACGAGGAGGTCGCGCCCGGCGACACGTTCTACGTCCAGATCAACTTCAAGCTCCTGGGGAGCTTGGCCGGCGGCTTCGATCGTCCTACATTCGACGGCGGCAATCCGCTGGGAACCAAGAAATGAGGGCTTGCGCCGGCCGGGCGGCGTTTCTGCTGGGTTTGGGGGCGATCATGGCGGGGACGGCGGTCGACGCAGGTCCGGCCTTGGCGCAACAGGACCTGCAGCGAATCGCGGCCATCGTCAACGACGACATCATCTCGTTCTTCGATCTGAATGCGCGCGTCCAGTTCATGATAGCCACCACCGGCGCGCCCAACAGTCCCGAGACCCACAAGCGCTTCCAGCAGCAGGTGCTGAAGAACCTGATCGACGAGCGCCTGCAGAAGCAGGAAGCCGCCAAGAACAACGTCAAGGTCACCGAGCAGGAGGTCAAGCGCTCGCTCGACGAAGTCGAACGCCAGAACAACATGCCCAAGGGCGGATTGGAGGCGTATCTGCAGAGCATCAAAGTGCCCCGCTCGACCCTGGTGACGCAGGTCGAGTCCAACCTGGCCTGGCAGAAGCTGGTTCAGCGCAAGCTGCGCCCGCGCCTCGATATCGGCGACGACGAGATCGAAGAAACCCTGAAGCGCATCGAAGCCAACCGCAGCCTGCCCGAATCGCACGTGGCGGAAATCTTCCTGTCGGTCGACGCGCCCGACCAGGAGGAGGAAGTGCTGCGCAACATGGAGCGGCTGATCGGCGAAATGGAGAAGGGCGCGCGGTTTCCGGCCCTGGCGCGGCAGTTCTCGCAAAGCGCCTCCGCGGCTAGCGGCGGCGATCTCGGCTGGGTGCAGCAGGGCCAGCTGGACGAGCAGATCGAGGAAGTGCTGAAGCAGATGCCGGTCGGCGCGATCTCCAAGCCGATCCGCACCGTCGGCGGCTGGCACATGGTGGCGCTGATCGAGCGCCGCCGCCCGGGCGGCGCCGAGCCGCGGGTGGACATGCGCCAGGGCCTTATACCGATGCCGCCGCGCGCACCCCAAGCGGTGGTGCTTGAAGCCACGGACCGAGCCGCCGCCGCGACGCGGGACGTCAAGGACTGCAATGCCTTCGACGAAGCGATAAAATCGCTGCCGCGCGGCCGGGCGAACAACCTGGGCATGATGCAGCTGCGCGAGCTGCCGGGCCCGCTGCAGACGATCATCGAACCGATGAAGCCCGGGCAGATCACCCAGCCGCTGCAGGTCGATGTCGGCACCATAATGGTGGTGATGGTATGCGGGCGCGACGACGGCGAGCCCGCGCCGCTGCCCACGCGCGACGACATCCGCGACCGTCTGGTACAGCAGCGCCTGGACGTGCAGTCGCGGCGCTACATGCGCGACCTGCGGCGCGCCGCCTTTGTGGACCTGAGGGTATGAGCGACCCCGAGGGTATGAGCCGCCGGGCGTGAGCGCGCCGGCCGCGCTGCCGCCGCTCGGCGACGTGATCCGGCGCCATGGCTTGAGCGCCGTCAAGGCGCTGGGCCAGCATTTCCTGCTCGATATGAACCTGACGCGGCGGATCGCGCGCGCGGCAGGCGAACTTTCCGGCGCCAGCGCGATCGAGATCGGCCCCGGTCCCGGCGGCCTTACCCGCGCGCTGTTGGAAACCCCGGCGGCCCGGGTCGTGGCAATCGAGCGCGACCGGCGCGCCGTGGCGGCGCTGGCGGAGCTGGCGGCCCACTACCCCGGGCGTCTGACGGTCATCGAGGCCGATGCGCTGGAGGTCGACCCTGCGGGCCTGGCGCCGGCCCCGCGCCACATCGTCGCCAATCTGCCCTACAACGTCGCCACGCCGCTTCTGGCCGGCTGGCTCAAGCGGGCGAGCGACTATGCCGCGATGACGCTGATGTTCCAGAAAGAGGTCGCCAGGCGCATCGCCGCCGGGCCGCGCGCGCCGGATTACGGGCGCTTGAGCGTGCTGGCGCAGTGGGCATGCGAGACCAAGCTTCTGTTCGACGTTTCGCCCAAGGCCTTCACGCCGCCGCCCAAGGTGACATCCAGCCTGGTTCGGCTGGTCCCGCGCGCCGAACCCGAAGCCGCCGACGTGGCGTCGCTGGAGCGCGTCACGCGCGCCGCCTTCGGCCAGCGGCGCAAGATGCTGCGCCAAAGCCTGAAATCGCTCGGCCGCGATCCGGCGGCGTTGCTCGCGGCCGCCGGCATCAGGCCCGAAGCGCGGGCCGAGGAGCTGGACGTGGCCCAGTTCTGCGCCCTGGCGCGGGCGCTCGACTGACCGCCCTCATGCTTCGACAGGCCCAGCGCGAGGGGATTTCGGTTTTGCCTCGTCCCGAGCATGCCGAAGGATGAGTCGGCGCCATTCCAGCCGTTACTTCCCCTCGCGCAGGCCCTTGACGAACTCGTGCAGGCCGATCTGGCGGTCGCGCCGGAAGCGCTCGGCCGTCAGGACCGCCTGCACCGCCTGGACGCTTGCCTCGATGTCGCGATTGACGACGATGTAATCGTATTCCCGCCAGTGGCTCATCTCGTCGGCGGCGCGCGCCATGCGCCCCGCCACCACCTCGTCGGAATCCTGCGCCCGGGCGCGCAGCCGGCGTTCGAGCTCGCCGGTCGACGGCGGCAGCACGAACACGCTGACCAGGTCGTCGCGCGCCCGTTCCGCCAGCTGCTGCGTGCCCTGCCAGTCGATATCGAACAGCACGTCCCGGCCCGCCTCCAGCGCCTTGCTGACCGGCTCCAGCGGCGTGCCGTAGTAGTGGCCGAACACCTTGGCCGATTCCAAGAGCCCGCCGCGGCTGCGCATCTCCTCGAACTTGCTCGGGTCGATGAAGTGATAATCCTTGCCTTGCACCTCGCCCGGGCGCTTCGGCCTGGTCGTCACCGACACCGACATGGTGATGTTCGGATCGCGCTTCAACAGGCGGCGCGAGATGGTGGTCTTGCCCGCGCCCGAGGGCGAGGACAGCACCAGCATCAGCCCGCGCCGGCGCGGCGAATAGGGTTCCATGCCCCGCCTCGTCACTCCACGTTCTGCGCCTGCTCGCGCATTTGCTCGATCGCCGTCTTCAGGTCAAGCCCGATGCGCGTC
The DNA here is from genome assembly GCA_052387895.1 of Rhodospirillales bacterium. Taxonomy (GTDB): domain Bacteria; phylum Pseudomonadota; class Alphaproteobacteria; order JAEULC01; family JAEULC01; genus JAEULC01. The sequence continues at coordinate 14,444 of JBQTIS010000546.1, forward strand.
AGCTCCATGTCGGCGGACTTGGAGCACAGCGTGTTGGCCTCGCGGTTGAATTCCTGGGCCAGGAAGTCGAATTGCCGGCCGATCGCCCCGCCGCGTTTCAATAATTCGCGCGCCGCGGCAACGTGGGCGGAAAGCCGGTCCAGCTCCTCGCGCACGTCGGCGCGGGACGCGACCAGCGCCGCCTCCTGCAGCAGCCGCTCCTCGGGCAAGGCGGGCTGCGCCTCCATCAGCTCGGCCACGCGGGCCTTCAGCCGCGCCTTGATCGCCTCGGGCTGCGCGGCGGCGGCGGCGCCGGCCTTGCCAGTCAGCGCCTCGATCTCGCCCAAGCGCTCTTGCAGCATCGCTTCCAGGCGCTCGCCCTCGGCCGCGCGGGCGGCGGCGAGATCCGCGATCGCCCCGTCCAGGGACTTCAGCATGGCGGCGAGCCGCGCCTCGCGCTCGGCCTCGCTGTCTTCTTCCTCGACCGGCTCGACCACGCCGCGCACGGCCATCAGCGCGTCGAGCCTGGGCTTGCCGGCGGCCACCTTGCCCTTGAACCGCTTCGTCAGCTCCAGCAGCCGGCCGATCATCTCGGTGTTGATGCGATGGCGCTGCGGCTGGCCCGCCAGCGCCGGCTGGAGGGTCACCGTCACCGATCCGCGCTTCAGGCGCGCGGCCACCGCCGCGCGCGCCGGCCCTTCCAGCGCGTCGGCGCCGGGCGCCAGGCGCATGCGCACATCGAGCCCCCGCGCGTTGACGCTGCGGACCTCCCAGGTCCAGCCGCGCCCGCTATGCGTGCCGGCGGCGCGGGCGAATCCGGTCATGCTCGCGATCGGCAACCCTGTTCTCTCCTCGGCGGCGGCTGGCTGTTGCGGGATTGGCGCGTAGTGGGAGGGCGAAGGCCACTCTATACTCGCAGCTTTCGGGCAACAACCGGTCGGGCCGATGACGGGCGAGCCGCATTCCATCCTGATCACCGGCGCCTCGAGCGGCATCGGCGCGGCGCTGGCCGCCGCCTATGCCAGGCCGGGCGTCGCGCTGCATCTCGGCGGACGCGACCGGGGCAGGCTCGCCATGGCGGTGGACCGCTGCCGGGTGCTGGGCGCCTCGGCCGCCGGCACGATCATGGACGTGACCGACCGCGAGGGCATGGCCGGGTGGATCGCCGAGTCGGACCGCCGCCGGCCGCTGGATCTGGTGATCGCCAACGCCGGCATCTCGGCCGGAGGCGACGCCGGGGTGGCGACCGAATCAAGCCTAACTCCCGAGGATGCGAGCGAAGTGACCCGCCGCGTGTTCGCGACCAACATCGACGGGGTAGCCAACACCGTGCTGCCGGCCCTCGAGCTGATGCGCGCCCGGCCGCTGCCGCCTGCGCGCCGTCTCAGCCGGGGCTGGCGCGGGCAGATCGCGATCATGTCGTCGCTGGCGGCGTTTCGCGGCATGCCCGGCGCGCCCGCCTATTCCGCCAGCAAGGCGGCCGAGAAGGCCTGGGGCGAGGCGCTGTCGGCGCGCCTCGCGGGCGACGGCATCGCCGTCACCGTGATCCTGCCCGGTTTCGTCATGACGCCGATGACCGAGCGCAACCCGTTCCCGATGCCGATGCTGATGCCGGCCGGGGAGGCCGCGCGCATCATCAAGCGGCGGCTGATGCGAAAGCCGGCGCGCCTCGCGTTTCCGTTCCCGATGTTCGCGTGCGCGTGGTTTCTGTCGCTGCTGCCGCCGGTCCTGGTCGACCCGATCCTGGCGGCCCTGCCCGACAAGTCGGCGAAGGGCTGACGCTCGACTTTCCTGCGCCGCTTCGGCCGACTATTTTTCCTGCGCGGCCTTCGGCTGTTGGGCCCGCTGCTGCTCGGCCCGCCGCCAGGTATCGACGTTCTTCTGATGCTCGGCCGCCGTCCTGGCGAACAGGTGCCCACCATGGCCGTCGGCGACGAAGAACAGCTCCTGATGCCGGTCCGGGTTCAGCACCGCCGCGATCGCGGCGCGGCCGGGACTGCCGATCGGCCCGGGCGGCAAGCCGGCGGTCTGATACGTGTTGTATGGGCTCTTGATCGCCAGGTCGGCCTTGCTGATCGGCCGGCCCAGCGGCCCCTGGCCCTGTGTCACGGCATAGATCACCGTCGGATCGGCCTCGAGCCTCATCCCCTTCATCATGCGGTTGATGAACACGCCCGCGATGCGGGCGCGTTCGGACGCGCGCGCGGTCTCCTTCTCCACGATCGAGGCCAGGATCACCGCCTCGCGCGGGCTGGCGAAGGGCAGGCCTGGCGCGCGCTTGGCCCACAACTCGCCCAGCGCGTCGCGCATCGCGTCCTTCATGCGCTGCGCGATCCAGGCCCGGGCGTCGCCGTATTTGTAGTAGTAGGTCGAGGGCAGGAACTCGCCGTCCTCCGCCTGGGGCATCGGCCCGGTGAATCCGGCCTGGTCGGTCATCAGCCGCAGGATCTCGGCGGTGGTGGCGCCCTCGATCACCGCCAGCCGGCGGTCCACCGTCTTGCCGCTTTGCAGCAGGCGCGAGACGTCCTCCATGGCTATGCCGGCCGGAAACAGGTATTCGCCGGCGCGCAGGCGCCCGGCCGCGCCGGTCATGCGGATGGCCAGCGCGAAGACCAGGGGGTGGTCGATCACCCCGGCGTCCGCCAACTGCTTGGTCACCTGCTCCACCCCGCCGCGCTGGACCACCAGCGTCAGGTCCCGGGCCAAGGGGCCGGGCGCTGTGAACCGGGCGAAGCCCCAGGTCAATGCCCCGGCGAGCCCGGCGCACAGCGCCAGGCCGAGGCCGGCCATCGGAAGGATGCGGCGTCGCATGGCTCGCCGCCTTTCCATCAGTTGCGGGTCAGGGCGGTCCGGCGAAGATCAGCGACGCGTTGGTGCCGCCGAACCCGAAGGAATTCGACAGCGCGCGGCGGATCTTGCGCTTCTTAGCCTGCTTCGGCACCAGGTCGATGTCGCAGCCCGGCGACGGGTTGTCCAGGTTCAGCGTCGGCGGCGCGATCTGGTCGCGGATCGCCAGGATCGAATAGATCGCTTCGACGCTGCCGGCCGCGCCCAGCAGATGCCCGATCGCCGACTTGGTGGACGACATCGACAGCTTGTAGGCGTGCTCGCCGAACAGCCGCTTGACTGCGTTCAGCTCGATCTCGTCCCCCAGGGGCGTCGAGGTGCCGTGCGCGTTGATGTAGTCGATGTCTTCGGCGTTGAGCTTGGCGCGTTTCAGCGCGTTGCGCATGGAACGAAAGCCGCCGTTGCCGTCTTCCGCCGGAGCGGTGATGTGATAGGCGTCGCCCGACATGCCGTAGCCGATCACCTCGGCGTAGATCCTGGCGCCGCGCTTCCTGGCGTGCTCGAGCGCCTCCAGCACCACGATGCCCGAGCCTTCGCCCATCACGAAGCCGTCGCGGTCTTTGTCCAGGGACGCGAAGCGCGCTCGGGCGTGTCGTTGAAGGCGGTCGACAGCGCCCGCGCGGCGGCGAAGCCGGCGAGGCCCAGGCGGTTGACGGCGGCCTCGCTGCCGCCCGCCACCATGATTTCGGCGTCGTCGAAAGAAATGAGCCGCGCCGCGTCGCCGAT
>JBQTIS010000547.1:0-16448 GCA_052387895.1 Rhodospirillales bacterium
GGCCCGCCGGCCGCGCAGCAACAGCGCGCAGGGCAGCACCAGCGGCGAAATCTGGTCCATCCGGCGCTGCGCCAGACGCGCGTTCATGCCGGCGCGGCTGGCGGCGCGGATGAACAACTCCGGCGTCAGCTTGCCGTCCACCAGCGGCAGGCCGCCGGTCATGGCCTGCAACGAGGCCGGCCGGTCCAAGAGGCGCACCAGCATCAACAGGCAGAAGGCCAGCGGATCTCCGCCCGCCCGCGCGACAGGTGGCAGGCCCCTGTCGCCGCCGGGCGACGCGCCCGCGGCCGCCGAACCGCCCATCGCGCCCACCCCGCCACCCGACACGCCACCCGACATACCGGCGCCCCGCGGCGGGCCCTTCGGCATGTCGCCGGAAGCCGTGCCGCCCATGGTCATTCGTCCTGCTCCTCGGGTGCGTTCATCGGTTCGGGTTCCGGCGCCGTCTGCGGCGTCGCGGCTGGGGCGCCGCCGCGTTTGCGCGCCGGGGCCGCGGGGGCTGGGTCGCCCAGGGGCGGCAGCGCCAGGCCGTGGCGCCACGCGCCGCGCTCATAGGCCGGCGGCGGCTGGAACGCAGGGCTGCCGCCGGCCGGCTGGATTTCCGCGGCCTTGGCGGCGGCCTTGGCTTCGGCGGCTTCGACGGCGGGGCTGCGCAGCGGATTGGCGGCGGCCTTGGCGGGCAGGTCGTCGCCGATCGGCGGCAGCGGCAGGCCGTAGCGCCAGGCCCGGGGATCGGCGGCGGGCGCGGCGGCCGGCGCCTTGGCCTGGTCCAGCGGCGGCGCCTCGGCCCCGCCGGTCAGCGGCGGTACGGGCACATAGGACGGCCAAGACGGCGCCGGCGAGGCTTGGCGCCCGACGGCCTCGCCGAGCGGCGGCGGGCTGAGCGCGTCTGGCCAGGGCGTTTTCGGCGCCGGCGGCGTGTGGGCCATGCCGAAGCGGCTGGCCGGCGGCTGTGGGCGCAGGTCGCTGAGCGGCGGCAGGTCGTCGATCTTCTGCGGCCAGGTGGTGACGATCGCTTCGGGCGTGTCGTCGATCGGCGGGATGGTTCCCCCCGGCCCCAAGTAGCCGCCGCCGCGCCGGCCACGCAGCCAAGCCGCTGCCGACGGCGAGGCGGCAGTCCTGCCCAATGGAATGATCGCCGGGTCGTCGGGCGTGGGCGGCGGCGCCACGCCTGGCAACTGTTCGAACACTGGCTGCTCGACCCCGACCGCGCCGGTCTGCGCCGCCACCTCCGCCGCCCACGGCGTTTCGTCGTCGCCGAAGGCCTCGTCGCGCGGGCGGACTTTCAGCGTGCGCAACAACACGCCGCCGGACTGCAGCACGCGGTAGACGCCGAACATCGCCGTGGCTTCCTGCGTCACGCGTCCCGACAGCGAGTTGTAGTAGTCGCGCTCCGAGTCCAAGAGATCGAGGATGCGGGTGCGGCCCACGTCGAACAGGCGGCGGAATGCGTCGCGCCCGCGCGCGTCCGAGGCCACTTGGTCGTTGGCCGACACCAGGCGCTCGCGCGCGGTCTTCAGCGCGCTCATCGCCAGGCGCATGTCGCGCTCGGCGTCTTGGCGCGCGGCGACCAAACTCTCATTGGCCGCCGACAGCCGTTCGACCGCCTCGTTGACGCGCGCCAAGTCCTGCCCGCCGCGCGACAGCGGATAGCGCAGGACCAACAGTGCGTTGGCCGACGAATCGCGGCCGCGGATGCCGCGCAGGTTGTTGCCGGTCTGGCCGTTCACTTCCAAGTCGAGCTGCGGGAAGAAACTGCCGCGCACGCTGCGCAAGTTTGCGCGCGCGGCCTCGGTGTCGCTGAGCGCCCGCCGCACGCGTGGGTTCGAGCGCTGCGCCAGAAACACCGCGGCCTCGACGTCCGGCGGCACCGCGGCGTCGGGCGGCGCCGGCGGCCGCAAGTTCGCCGGCGCGTCGCCGACGATGCGCTGGTAGCGCGATTGGGCGTCCTTGATCTGCCCTTCGCTCTGGGCCAGCGAGTTACGGGCGCTGGCCAGGCGCGACTCGGCGCGGCGCAGGTCGCTGACGTCGCCGGCGCCCAGGTCCATGCGCCGCTGCAGCGCCGCGACGTAGGACTCGTGCGTGCGGACGTTCTCGCGGTTGATCTGCACGATGTCGGCGAAGCGGCGCACGTCGAGATATGCCTCGATGGCGTCCAGCCCGGTCTGCTCGGAAGTCTGCATCACCTGGGAAGCGGCGGAGTCGGACAACTGCTTGCGCCGGTCGACGTCGCTCAATACCTGGAAGCCGTCGAACAGCATCTGGCGCAGCGTGAATTGCTGGTCGGTACGGCCCAGGAAAAACGTGCTGTCGTCCTGGCCGGGCCGCGAACCCGAGCGAGTGGACGGCGTGTTGGCCCATTCCGGGCCGATCGTGCCGCGCAGATCGGCTTGCGGGAACAGCCCGGCGCGGGCTTGCGAGATCTGCTCGTCGGCGGCGCGCTTGTCGCCGGCCGCGGCGCCGACGTCGGGATTGCGCAGCACAGCCTGCTGCACCGCCTCTTCCAAGGTGGTGGCGAAGGCCGGCGCGCCGAGGGACGATCCGGCCTGCGGCGCCAGCGTGGCCAGTCCCGCCACCACGGCGCCGGCGAGCCAGGAAGCGTGGTGACGCCCCCTTGTGCCGCTGCGGCGTTGTTCCAAACCCGACCCCTAAACTCCGGCAGCTTTTTAAGGTCAGACCTTACCTAAAGCCTACCATATCTTGGAGTTAAGCCCTGGATAGCATACGAAACCTTGATTGTCAGCCGCCTATCGGGGTTTAGGGCGGATCCCAAAGCGGCGCTGGCTCGACATTCTGGTCCGGCATTGCGGCCAAACCGGCCGAGTCGAATCGCGGCGAGGCTTCTCCCGGCCGGCTTCGCGTATTTGGGCAGAGGCGGGGCGGTTTTCAGCGCCCCGCTTCGCCGCTTTACTGGCCGGGCAGCTTGAAGCCCCCGAACCCGCCACTGGCCGGAGGACGCGGCGCGCTGCCGGTAGCCGGGGCCGGAGGCGCCGGCGTTGCCGCCGGCGCGCCGCCGCTGCTACCGCCCAGACCCGGAATGCCGCTCGGCATCCCGCTGGGCAGGGACCCAGCGCCGGGCATGCCCTTGGGCAGGGCGCCGCCCAGTCCGCCGGCAGCGCCGCCCAGGCCGCCGGCCGCGCCCCCCATGCCCGGCAGGCCCTTCATCAGCTTCGACGGGTCGCCCATGAACATGCCGGCGAGATCGGGCTTGCAGCTGTCGCCGGTCCACGGCCCCTTGCAATTCACGGGGATGCCGACGCCGCCCGAATCCTGGCCGCCCTGGCCCTGTGCGGTCGCCACCGCCGCAATGTTGATCTTGTAGTCCATGGTCTTGGGCGGCAACGACACGGTGCCCGCGCCGGTGACGCGCACGAACGGCGACTTCAACGCCAGGTCCCTGTTGGTCAGAACGCCGTTGACGATGGTGAAGGTGCCGGCGAACTCACTGAAGTCGGTCTTCTCGGACTGGCCGCCGCCGCCGAACAGGTTCTTGAACCCGCCCATCATGCGCGACGGATCGAAGCTGCCGGCGCCCTTGCCGACCTCGCCCAGTTGCCGGGCGACGCCGGCCAGGTCGATGCCCTTGACCGCGCCGTTCTCGAACTTGATGAAGCCCTGTCCGTTCGTGGCCGACACGATCTGGCGCTGGCTGGCGCCGCGCGCGGTGATGGCCGCTTCGGCGCCCAATGTGCCGCTGATCTTGTCGGTGTCCTGCGCGTCCTTCAGGTAGGGCTCGGCCTGCAAGCCTACGAGCTTCGCCTTCACGTCGTAGGCGGCGGGGGTTTGCACGGCGTTGACCGCCACGTTGATCGTGCCCTCGCCCTGATATAGGCCCGGCTTGGGCACGCCGAGATCGAGCGCCATGCGGCCGTCTTTGACCGCCAGCTTCACCGTGGCCTTGCCGGTCTTCATCTTGCGGAAGATCACCTGCCCGGCGCTAGCCGCCAAATCGGCGTCGAAGGTCTTCAAGGCCGAAACGTCGATCGGATCGTTGCTCCAATCCTCAGCCCCCGGCTTGCCCGCCTGCGCGGCGGGTTTGGCCGGCTGCTCGGGCCCGAGATACGGGTTCACGTCCAGCTTGTCGACGTCCAGGTTGCCCTTGATGAAGGGCTTGGCCGCGTTCGCATCCACCGACAGCGCGCCGGTGGCGTTGATCGCGTCGACCGCGATCTTGGCGTCGGTGAAGTCGGCTTTCTTGTTGTTCAGCGCCAGCTTGCCCTTGATCGACAGCTTGCCCATCGTGTTGGGCTGCACGTTCTGAAGCGGCTTGCCTGCCCACGCCGCCAAGTCCTTGATCGACGGGGTGTCGAGCGACACCGCGCCCGCGGCGGCGGTCGAGGTTTCCTTGACCGTGGCGTTGCCGTCGAATTCCAGCGTCAGGTTCTTGCTGGCAAGCTTGGCTTTGACCGGCGTGGTCTGGCCGGCCTGCAGCTTCGACAACGCGCCGGCGCCGATGTCCAGGTCCACCTTCTCCTTGTTCCACACCGCGCTGCCATCCAGCTTGAACGCGCTGTCCATGTCCGGTAGCGAAATCTTGACGTTGATCGCGTCGAGCTGGTGCTTGTCGCCGGTCTGAAGGTTGCTATAGCTGAGCTTGCCGTTCACAAGGCGCACGTCGCCCAGCTTCAGGCTGCCGGACGGCGCGCCGCCGCCCGATCCGGCGGGCCTCGCGGCCGCCTTCGGGTCGCCGAACTGCCAGTTGGGCTTGCCGGCCCGGTCGACTTCGAGATTGATGACCGGCTCGTTCAGCACGAAGCTGTCCACCTCGACCGTCTTGGCCAGAAGCGGCATCAGCTTCACCGACACCACCAGGCTTTTCAGGCTGGCCATCTCCTTGGCCTGGCCGCCCGGCACGTTGGCCAGGCGCACGTCCGATGCCTCGACTCCGATATTAGGCCAGAGCGACAGCTTGATCGGGCCGTTCAGCTTGAGCTCGCGTCCAAGCGCCTCCTTGGCCTTGGCCTCGATCTCGGGCTTGAACTGGTTAACGTCGATGAAGAACGGCAGGGCTATGACCGCGCCCAGCGCGACCACCACCAACACCACCAGGGCGATTAGAACCTTTTTCATCTGATGAACGCTCCTCCGTGACCCGCGGCGCGCCGCGTATACGCGGTCGGCCCCCTGGCAGCCCCCAACCGCAAGTATATCAAGCCCCTGCCTCGGTCATCCACCTTGCCCGGTGCCGGTGACACGTCCGCACGGCCGGTGCGGGCCAGAGCGGGCCGGATTCGCGCCATTCCGCGCAACCTATCCACACGGGGATGGCATATAAGGGCAGGAACGCCCGTTGACCCATCGTCCCCCCGCCGCCAATGGATGACCGCATGAACCTGCCCACGAGACGGACCCTTCTGGCCCGCATTGCCGCGTTTCCGCTCGCCGCGGCCCTGGTCTCGATCTTGTACCCGGGCTTGGCGCCCGCGCCCGCCGCCGCCTCGCCCGACGGCGCGCGCGCCTTCATCGACGGTCTCGGCCAGCGCGCGATCGCTGCGGTCAATGCGCGCAAGGACCGCCGCGAGGCGCTGAAGAAGCTGATCGACGACGGGCTGGACATCGAGGCGCTGGGGCGGTTCGCGCTGGGACCGTTCCTGCGCCAGTCCAACCCCAAGCGGGTCGAGGAATACCTGGGCGTGTTCCGCGACTACGTGATGATGGCGTATCCCGAGATGCTCGGGAAATTCGAGCTGAAGAAATTCGAGATCGTCTCGGTCAAGGACTCCGGGTCCGACGCCAGCTTGGTGGTAACCAACGTCGAGTACGGCGAGAAGGACAAGGCCGAGCTCGGCTGGCTCGTGCGCGAGGTAAAGCCCGGCCAGTACCGCATCCAGGACGTGCAGCTCGAGGGCTACTCCTTGCGCGCGTTCCAGCGCGCCAAGTTCGAGAAGATCCTGCGCGACCGCTGGATCGACGGCCTGATCCGCATCCTGCATTCCTGGATCAAGGCGGGCCGGGAAGAGCCCTATTTCTAGGGCGCGGCGGCCTTGAAGGCTGCGCTAAATCTGTCAATAATCGTCGGCAGATAACCAAGAGCGGCGGCCCGGAAAACGGGCCGCCCGCCGTATCTGCAGCCCAGGGGGCCGGAATCGCCATGGCCGACGAACTTTTCGCCGTTTCGCAGGATTGGTCCAAGCGCGCCTGGATCGACGCCAAGAAGTACGAAGACATGTACCGGCGCTCGGTGAACGACTCCGAGGGTTTCTGGGCCGAGCAGGCCAAGCGCCTGGACTGGTTCAAGGCGCCCACCAAGATCAAGGACGTCTCCTTTTCCGGCAACGTGCACATCCGCTGGTATCACGACGGCGTGCTGAACGCGTCCTACAACTGCCTGGACCGTCACCTGGCCACGCGCGGCGACCAGACCGCCATCGTCTGGGAAGGCGACAACCCCAGGGAAGACGCGAAGATCACGTACAAGGACCTGCACGCGCGGGTGTGCAGGCTCGCCAACGCCATGAAGGCGCTGGGCGTCAAGAAGGGCGACCGGGTCACCATCTACCTGCCGATGATTCCCGAGGCCACGGTGGCGATGCTGGCCTGCGCGCGCATCGGCGCGATCCACTCCGTGGTGTTCGGCGGCTTCAGCCCCGAGTCGCTGGCCAACCGCATCATCGACTGCGATTCCAACATGCTGATCACGTCCGACGAGGGCGTGCGCGGCGGCCGGCCGATTCCGCTAAAAGCCAATTCCGACGAGGCGCTGAAGAAATGCCCGACGATCAAGAACGTGATCGTGGTCAAGCGCACCGGCGGCAAGGTCGGCTGGGTCGCGGACCGCGACCATTGGTACCACGAGGCGACGGCCAAGGCCTCGGCCGATTGTCCGCCCGAGAAGATGGACGCGGAGGATCCGCTTTTCATCCTCTACACCTCGGGCTCCACCGGCAAGCCCAAGGGCGTGTTGCACACGACCGGCGGCTACATGGTCTACGTCTCGATCACGCACCAGTACATCTTCGACTATCACGACGGCGACGTGTTCTGGTGCACGGCCGATGTGGGCTGGGTGACCGGCCACAGCTACATCGTCTATGGGCCGCTCGCCAACGGCGCGATCTCGCTGATGTTCGAGGGCGTGCCCAACTACCCCGACGCCTCGCGCTTCTGGCAGGTGGTGGACAAGCACAAGGTCAATATCTTCTACACCGCCCCCACCGCGATCCGCGCGCTGATGCGCGAGGGCGAGGCGCCGGTGAAGAAAACCAGCCGCAAATCGCTGCGCCTGTTGGGCACGGTGGGCGAGCCGATCAATCCCGAGGCCTGGCTGTGGTACCACCGCAACGTGGGCGACGGGCGCTGCCCGATCGTCGATACCTGGTGGCAGACCGAGACCGGCGGCATCCTGATCACCCCCTTGCCCGGGGCCATTCCGCAAAAGCCGGGCTCGGCCACCAAGCCGTTCTTCGGCGTCCAACCCACGATCGTCGACGGCGAGGGCAAGGTCCTGCAAGGCGCTTGCTCGGGCAATCTGTGCCTGACCGACAGTTGGCCCGGGCAGATGCGCACGGTGTTCCGCGACCACGAGCGTTTCGTGCAGACCTATTTCTCGACCTACAAAGGCATGTACTTCACCGGCGACGGCTGCAGGCGCGACGCCGACGGCTATTACTGGATCACGGGCCGCGTCGACGACGTGATCAACGTCTCGGGCCACCGCATCGGCACGGCCGAGGTCGAGAGCGCACTGGTGGCGCATCCCAAGGTGGCCGAGGCCGCGGTCGTGGGCTTTCCGCACGACATCAAGGGCCAGGGCATCTATGCCTACGTGACGCTGAAATCGGGCGAGCAGCCCTCGGACGCGCTGCGCAAGGAGCTTAGCCTGCACGTGCGCAAAGAGATCGGCCCGATCGCCCAGCCCGACCGGATTCAATGGGCGCCCGGCCTGCCCAAGACCCGCTCGGGCAAGATCATGCGGCGCATCCTGCGCAAGATCGCCGAGAACGATTTCTCCAATCTCGGCGACACCTCGACCCTGGCCGATCCCGCCGTGGTGAAGGATCTGGTCGACAACCGGGCGAGCAAGTAGGCGAAGAATAGAGTCTTCGTCCTGAGCTTGTCGAAGGGCGAGCCCTCCATTTCATTCCTTCGCCTCTCATCCCTCGACAGGCCCAGGATAAGGGCAACCGAAGGCCATGCACGATAAGCCGACCCTGATCGCGTTGGACTGGGGCACCACGTCCTTGCGCGCCTATCTCATGGGCGCGGGCGGCGCGGTGCGGGAAAACGCCGAGCATCCCCTCGGCATCCTCAATGTGCGGGATGGCGATTTTTCGGGGGCATTCCAGCGTGTCGCGGGGCCGTGGCGCGCAAATACACCCGCGCTGCCGGCGTTGGCGTCGGGCATGATCGGCAGCCGCCAGGGCTGGCGCGAGGCGGCCTACGTGGAATGCCCGGCGGGGCTCGACGCCATCGCGCGCGGGTTGCTGCGGATCGGCGAAGCGAAGCTCGGGATCGCGCCGGGCGTGAGCCTGGTCGACGCCGACGGAGTGCCCGACGTGATGCGCGGCGAGGAGACGCAGATCTTGGGAGCGTTCGGCGACGGCGAATCCGGCATCGCCGTGCTGCCGGGCACGCACAGCAAGTGGGTGCTGGTCGAAGGCGGGCGCATCCAGCGCTTCGCGACGTTCATGACCGGCGAGGCTTTCGCCGCCCTCAGCAGCCACACCATCCTCGGCCGGCTGTTCGAAGGCCAGGCGTTCGATCCGCCGGGCTTCGCGCGCGGCGTGGCGCACGCGGCGCTGGAGGCGAAGGGCCGGGGCGGGCTGTTGCGCCGGCTGTTCAGCGCGCGCACCCTCGGGCTGTTCGGCAAGGTGCAGCCGCTGGCGCTGCGGTCCTACCTCAGTGGGCTTCTGATCGGAAGCGAGATCGAGGAGGCGGCGTCGTGGCTGGACGCCAAGCCCGCGCGCGTCACGGTGATCGGCGGCGCGGCGCTCGCGGCCTCCTACCAAGCGGCGTTGAAGCAGCGCGGAATCGAGGCCGTCGTGGCGCCAACCGATGCCGCCGCGCGCGGGCTCTGGCGCATAGCCTCGGCGGCAGGGATGGTGTGATCCCGTGCGGCGTTCGGGCATCCCGCTGGCGTTTCTGCTGCTGGCGATCGGAACGGCGCTGGCCGCCGACGACGGCGCGCTCGCGGCGTTCGCGCGCAAAGCCGGGCTTGACGATGGCGCGGCGTTCATCGCCGCGGTGCGGACTCTCGACAGCACCGACCGTCTGCCCGGCCGCTATGTAACCAAAGCCCAGGCCGAAAAGCTGGGATGGAGGCCGGGACAGGACCTGTGCAAAGCCGCGCCGGGCAAGGCGCTCGGCGGCGACCGCTTCATGAACCGCGAGCGGCGATTGCCGGAAAGGCCGGGCCGGGTGTGGCGCGAAGCCGATCTCGACTATGCTTGCGGCGCGCGGGGGCCGAAGCGCCTGGTCTATTCAAGCGACGGCCTGAGGTTCGTGACCACGGACCATTACAGGAGCTTTCACGAGGTGCCGCCATGAGAGGCGCCACCGTGAGCGCCGGGCGTAGGCAAGAGCCATGACCCGCTGCCAGATCGATTGCGCCAAGCTGGCGAGCGTCGAGGCGCTTTACGCAGAACTCGCGCGCCAACTCCGCCTGCCGGCGCATTTCGGGGCGAACCTGGATGCGCTGTTCGACTCGCTGACGCGCGACGTGCCCGGCCCGGTCGAGATCGTGCTGAAAAACGCCGCCGCCACGCCCGCCGCGCTGCGCCAGCCGCTGGCCAAGCTGGTCGCCACGCTGGGCGAAGCCGCGCGCGAGCGCCACGACCTCAGCTTGAAGATCGAGGCGATCTAACCGGCATCGCCTTCCAGTCGCGCCTGCTGTGCTACCCGCATACGCTCAAATTCGGTGCGCGAGGCTAGGGGTGGAGTCCTCAGGTTGGGAGCCACACCTCATATAGTTTAAGAAGTATTACGTTCAAATCATTGCAATTATTGAATTTATCTTCTATTTCGGCTATGGATAAGGCACCGTTAACCATGATGGCGGCGGCCGCAAGATGCGTTCCTTTCCGGTTTCCTCCTGGCGTCTTCCGGGTCTCGAGCAGCGGGTCGTGTGGTCCAGCGCCACCGGCCGCGACGAAGCCGTGCTGGCCGAGCTGCCGCCGGCCTGGCGGCTGCTGATGCTGAGCGACGGCTCGGCCACGCGCTCGCTGACGCTCCTGACCGGCCAGGCCATCGCGGCCGACGTGAAGGAATCCGTCGATATCGCCGCCGACCGCCACGCGCCGCCCGAGATCGGGCTGCTGGAAAAGCCGCATCTTAGGCGCACCGTGATCTTGAAAACGCGCGCCGGCACGATCGTCAGCTACGCCGTGTCGTGGTGGAACAAGGCGGACTACCGCAGCTTCCTGAAGAACCCCGCCCTGCCGATCGGCACCAACATGAAACAGGCGCAGAGCGAGTATTGCCGCGAGATCTGCTCGCTGTTCCTCGCCGGCGGCGCCGAGCTCGACCATCTGTTCCGCGCCGAGGGGCCGTATCTCGGCCGGCACTACGTCATGCGTCACGCCAACCGGCCGCTCAACGTGATCGTCGAGATTTACGCGCCGGCCATCGCCTACCACCTCGATTCCACAGGCTGGTACCCGCGCTGGACCAACGGCGCGCCGGCCTGGAACGACGCCGACGTGATCGCCGCCGACGACAACGTCGCGCGGCCCGATTTCTCCCTCCGATCCATGCGACGCACCGCCGCAGGCAGCGACGGTTTCGCGGAACCCGCTCCACGACGCCAAGGCCTGCACTGACGCGATCGGGCGGCCGGGCCGGCTTCAGGTGGCTGTGGGGCGGGTGACGCGCTAGCCGCGAAGCGGTAGTTTGGGCGCGCATGAAGACCTTCCTGACCGTGCTTCTGGTGCTGGCTATGCTGGCCACGCTCGGCGTGCTGCTGATCGGCGTGGTCGGCATGATCCGCGGCGGCGATCCGCGCCGCTCGAACCGGATGATGCGTATGCGCGTGGTGCTGCAAGGCGTGGCGCTGGCCGTGCTCGCGGTGCTGCTGCTGATGCTGAAGAACTGACATGGTGAAGCTCACGCGCATCTACACGCGCGGCGGCGATGCCGGCGAAACCTCGCTCGGCGACGGCAAGCGCGTGCCCAAGCACGACCGCCGCGTCGCCGCCTATGGCACGGTGGACGAGGCCAACGCCGCGATCGGCCTGGCGCGCCTGCATCTCGGCCGCGACCGCAAGACCGATGCCGCGCTGGGGCGCGTCCAGAACGACCTGTTCGACCTGGGCGCCGACCTCTGCACGCCCAGCGCCGGACGCAAGGCCAAAGGCGCGCTGCGCATCGTCGACGCGCAGGTCGCGCGCCTGGAGCGCGAGATCGACGCGCTCAACGCGGGGCTGAAGCCGCTCGGCTCGTTCATCCTGCCCGGCGGCGCGCCCGCCGCCGCCTACCTGCATCTCGCGCGCACGGTGGTGCGCCGCGCCGAGCGCCTGATGACCGCGCTGGCGGCGGCCGAGCCCGTCAACCCGGCCGCCATCCGCTATGCCAATCGTTTGAGCGATCTGCTGTTCGTGTTGGCGCGGCACTGCAATAGCCGGGGAAAACGCGACGTGTTGTGGGTTCCCGGGGCCCATCGCTGAGCCGGCCAAGCCCTTTGGCTGCCTCGGAATTATGCAAACCCGGCCTTCCCGGCGTTGACACGTTCCCGTCACAGACATATTGTGCAGCGCACCATAACCATGGAGGGCCCGCGGATTTCGGGCCCGCCCGGCTGGTAAAGGGCGCCGAAGCACGGAGTGTTCCGACCGCCGCGGAATGCGCGCGGAAGTTGGGGGCTGGCGGGGTATCGAGGGCCGATGAAGGTTCTGGTCGCGGTCAAGCGGGTGGTTGACTTCAACGTCAAGGTCCGCGTGAAGCCCGATGGGTCGGGCGTCGAGACCGCCAACGTCAAGATGTCGATGACTCCGTTCGAAGAAATCGGTGTCGAAGAGGCGCTGCGCCTGAAGGAAAAAGGCGCGGCCAGCGAGGTGGTCGCCGTGTCACTGGGCGCGCAGGCCTGCCAGGAGACGATCCGCACCGCGCTGGCCATGGGCGCCGACCGCGGCGTGCACGTGCTGACCGACGCCGAGCTGCAGCCGCTGGCCGTCGCCAAGCTTTTGGCGGCCGTGGTGAAAAAGGAACAGCCGGGGCTGGTGATCGTCGGCAAGCAGGCGATCGACGACGACTGCAACCAGACCGGCCAGATGCTCTTGGCGCTTTTGGGGTGGTCGCAGGGCACGTTCGCCTCGAAGCTCGCGATCGAGGGCGGCGAGATCAAGGTGACGCGCGAGGTCGACGGCGGGCTCGAGACCGTGGCGCTGAAAATGCCGGCGGTGATCTCGACCGACCTCAGGCTCAACGAGCCGCGCTACGCCTCGCTGCCGAACATCATGAAGGCGAAGAAAAAACCGATCGACCAGCTGACGCCCGAGGCCCTGAGCGTCGACCCCGCGCCGCGGCTCAAGGTGCTGAAGGTCGAGGAGCCGGCCAAGCGCCAGGCCGGCGTGAAGGTGAAAACCGCGGCCGAGCTGGTGGACAAGCTCAAGAACGAAGCGAAGGTGATCTGATGGGCGTGCTGGTCGTCGCCGACCACGACAACGCGTCGTTGAAGTCGGCCACGCTCAACGCCGTCACCGCCGCCGCGGCCATCGGCGGCGAGGTCGTGGTGCTGGTCGCCGGCCACAACTGCGCCGGCGCGGCCACGGCGGCCGGCAAGGTCAAGGGCGTCGCCAGGGTGCTGGTGGCCGACGATCCGGTCTACGCCAACCTGCTCGCCGAGAACACCGCCCCGCTGGTCACGCGCGAGGCGCTGAAGCACGGCCACGTCCTCGCCCCCGCCACCTCGAACGGCAAGAACCTGATGCCGCGCGTGGCGGCGCTGCTGGACGTGCAGCAGATCTCCGACATCATCGCGGTCAAGGGTCCGGATACGTTCATCCGGCCGATCTACGCCGGCAACGCGCTGGCGACCGTGCAGTCCGCCGACAGCATCAAGGTCATCACCGTGCGCGGCACCGCGTTCGAGCCGGCCCCGGCCGAGGGCGGCGGCGCGACGGCGGAAAAACTGGCGGCGGATAAAAAAGACGCGGGGCTCAGCAGGTTCATCGGCCAGGAGCTCAGCCGCACGGAACGGCCCGAACTCACCTCGGCGCGCATCGTCGTCTCGGGCGGCCGCGGCATGCAGAACGGCGAGAACTTCAAGAAATTCATCGAGCCGGTGGCCGACAAGCTCGGCGCGGCCGTGGGCGCCTCGCGCGCGGCGGTCGACGCCGGCTTCGTGCCCAACGACTACCAGGTGGGCCAGACCGGCAAGATCGTGGCGCCCGACCTCTATCTCGCGGTCGGCATCTCGGGGGCGATCCAGCATCTGGCCGGAATGAAGGATTCCAAGGTGATCGTCGCCATCAACAAGGACGAAGAGGCGCCGATCTTCCAGGTCGCCGATTACGGCCTGGTGGGCGACTTGTTCCAGGTCATGCCCGAGCTCGCGCACGAGCTCGACAAGGCGAAATAAGACTCAAAAAAACGGAGGCTTTCGAAATGGTTGCGGCGCGACGCGAAGCGGTTTCAGAAAAGGCCTCGGGGGACAAGCCGGGCGCCGGCAACGTGGCCCAGTTTCCCGCCCTCGGCACGATCCGCACGGTCGGCGTGATCGGCGCGGGCCAGATGGGCAACGGCATCGCCCATGTCTCGGCGCTGTCGGGCCTCGGCGTCCGGCTGCTCGACGTCAACGACGAGCGCCTCAGGTCGGGGGTCGAGGCGATCCGCAAGAACATGGGCCGCCAAGCCGAGCGCGGCAAGATTTCGCCGGACGCGATGGCCCAGGCGCTGAAGCGCATCAAGACCAGCATCGACTACCGCCAGTTCGCGGACTGCGACCTGGTGATCGAAGCCGCCACCGAGAATGAGCAGATCAAGCGCGAGATCTTCAAGCTCCTGATCCCGCACCTGAAGCCCGAGGCGGTCATCTGCACCAACACCTCGTCGATCTCGATCACGCGGCTGGCGGCGTCGACCGACCGGCCGGGCCGGTTCATGGGCATGCATTTCATGAACCCGGTGCCGGTGATGGAGTTGGTGGAGCTGATCCGCGGCATCGCCACGGAAGAGGCGACCTTCCAGACCGTCAAGGAATTCGCCCTCGCGCTCGGCAAGAAGGCGGCGGTTGCCGAGGATTTCCCCGCCTTCATCGTCAACCGCATCCTGCTGCCGATGATCAACGAGGCTGTCTATACGCTGTACGAGGGCGTGGGCTCGGTCACCGCCATCGACACGGCCATGCGGCTGGGCGCGCACCATCCCATGGGCCCGCTGCAACTGGCCGACTTCATCGGGCTCGACACCTGCCTCGCGGTGATGCACGTGCTGCATGACGGCCTAGCCGACTCGAAATACCGGCCCTGTCCGCTGCTGGTGAAATACGTCGAGGCGGGATGGCTGGGGCGCAAGTCCGGCCGCGGCTTCTACGACTATAGCGGCGAGCAGCCCGTGCCGACGCGCTGAGCGCGCCGCGCTAGATATTCCACGGCTCTTCGGTTTGTGGCGGGCCGTAGCGCCCGCCCTGGAAGAACCCGACGCCCTGGGCAACCAGCAGCGCTTCGTCCGCGTCCGTAACCACGCCTTCCGCCACGATGCCGACGCCGCTGCCGCGCGCCACTTCGCACAGCGCATGCGCGAAATCCCGCTTGCCCGGGTCTTGGGCCACGCCGGCGGCGATGCCGCGGTCGATCTTCACGATGTTGGGCCTCAGCGCCTCGAGCTCCCGGAACGACGTGTGTCCGGCGCCAAAATCGTCGATCGCCACGCGCACGCCCAGCGCCTTCAGGCGGTCGACGAAGCGCCGCGACTCGCCGATGTCGCTCATCGCCGCCGTCTCGGTGATCTCGACCACCAGCCGCCTGCCCAGCGCGGGGTCGGGCCTCAGCCGGCTGGTGAGGACCGCCAGCCACGCGCGGTTCGCCACCGTGACCCCGGAGAGGTTCACGCTGAGGGCGGCCGCCGGGAACGACCGCAGCGTCGCCAGCGCCATGGCAAGCGTCCGGCGGTCCAGCACCGGCGCGAAGCCGTGGCTCTCCACCGCCGCGATCATGCCGGTACCGCCGATGGGCGCGCCGCCGTCGCCGGCGATCCTGAGCAGGCACTCCCAGTAGGCCGGCAGACGCGTCGCGGCGTCGATGATCGGCTGGTAGGCGAAGCCAAGCTCGCCGGCATGGAGCGCCCGCATCAGCCGCTTCGCCGCGGCCGATTGGTCGCCCGGAAGGCTCGAGGAAGAGGCACGCGTGTCGGTCACGCCGCTAGCTTATCGGGCACAGGGGCCGCAGCATATCGCCCGATGGCCGACCGCGGCAGCGGTTTCATCGCCCCGGCGCCCGGTTCCTTGTCCGGCGCGAATCATCCACATCGGCAAAAGGGCTTCGCGCCGCGACCGTCTCGCACCGACCCGAATGTTGCCGCCGCTTACTGACATGGGCATTCAGCCTCAGCCTCGCGATCTGCAAGCCACGGTATTTGTTAACAATTATGTTTCGCAAGCGCTTGCCAAGAACCTTAACTTCCATTAAATTTGCCGCAATCCTCGAAATATAGTTTTCCCTCTGTATATATTGGGTAATTTTTGGTAAACTTTCGAGAGAACCAAGCGCGACGCCTTGGCTGGCGACGGATCAACCGTCGGTTTAGATCGCGCGGACATAAATTGTTTGCGGGGCGAATGTAGATGGGTGCTCGTACGCATGAGCTCGACAAGTATGTCGGCGCGCGGATCCGCGAACGCCGGACCATGTTGGGCTACACCCAGCAGCAGCTGGCGGACATGATCGGCGTGACTTACCAGCAGGCGCACAAGTACGAGCGCGGCATCAACCGTGTTTCGGCCGGGCGCCTGTTCGAGATCGCCGAGGTCCTGGACGTCCCGGTCGGGTATTTCTACGACGGCTTGGGTTCGAAAAGCGAAAAGGAAGCGCCGACGCGCCAGCGCATGTGCCTTGAGCTTGCGCGCAATTTCTCGATGATCAAGAACGACCGGCATCAAGAAGCGCTCAGCCAGTTGGCGCGCGCCCTGGCGGCATCGGCCGACCAGCAACCGGCCGCGGAAAGCCAGCCTAAGACCCCGGAATAGGGCGGCTCGGCGGCGACAAGCGCCGCGGCTTATTTCGATGCGAACGACTCTCGTGCGTGCGGCCATCGGCGTAGCCATTGCGATTGGCGCGGCAGCGCCGGCTTTTGCCGGTGCGTTCGAGGACGCCCAGGCGCGCGGGCGGCTGCTCGTGGGCGTGCGCGCGGACTATCCGCCCTTCGCCTTCATCGACAACGAGGGACGCAACGCCGGGTTCGAGATCGACATCGCGCGGTTCCTGGCGCTGCGACTGATGGGCTCGGAGAACCGCCTTCGGCTGGTGCCGGTGGTCGGAGCGCGCCGCATCGAGGCCTTGGGCGAACGCCGCGTCGAC
>JBQTIS010000548.1:0-5610 GCA_052387895.1 Rhodospirillales bacterium
CGGGTGCGGGGCTGGCGGTCGCGGTGCTCAGCGGCGTGGCCGGCCACCGACACTTGGCCGATTCCGCCGACGCTGTGATCCGCAAGGTGGACGAGCTGGAATCGTTGCTGGAAAATCTCGGCGTGCGTGCCTGAGCCGGATCGGGCGTCCTCAAGCCACCTGGCTCGGCGCGGGGAAATGCCGCCGAAACGGGCCGTTACCGCGTTCTTGGGCGCGTTTCGTAAATCACTCGTTAACGGTTTCGGGGCACAATCGCGCTGAATTTGTTGGAAATACCTGGGACGAATTGCGCCGTGACCGCCGCCCTGCAGCGACAGAAATCCTATGACAAAAGCCTGTCGCCCGCCGTGCTTGAGGCGATGCCGCTTTCCGTCGTCGTCGTGGATCGCGCCGGCGCGCTCGTGGCATGCAACCAGTTTTTTCTCAACGCCTGCTCGTTCCAGCGGTCGGACTGCCCGCCGGGCATGAATCTGGCCGAGCTGGCTGCACGCCACGCCGTCGCCGAGCCGTTGCGCCAAATGGCGGATGCCATCGCGCCGGGCCGTGCCGTCGACGAAGCCGCCAAGACCCGGCATACGGTCCGCCGGACAGATTTGGCCGACGGGACCATCGTGCTGACCGCCGCGCCGCCCCCCGCCTCCGACCAGGGCGGCCGCAGCAAGGCGGCGTTCCTGGCCAGCATGAGCCACGAGTTGCGCACGCCGCTGAACGCGGTCATCGGCTTCGCCGACATCATCAAGGAGCAGATGTTCGGGCCGATCGGCTCGGACAAGTACATCGAGTATGCCGAGGAGATCCGCAGCAGCGGCCACGGCCTGCTGTCGATCATCAACAACATCATCGACCTTTCGCGCATCGAGGCCGGCCAGTTCAAGTTGCGCGTGGAAGAGGCCGACTTGCCCGAGCTGGTTCAAGGCGCCGTGCGCCGCCTGGCCGACGTGGCCGCCGCCGGCAAAGTCAATATCGAGTTCGACCGGCCGGCCGCCTTCCCGCTGGTCAGCATCGACCCGCGCATTCTGCAGCAGGTTCTGGGCAACATTCTTTCCAACGCGGTGAAGTTCACCCCGTCCGGCGGCGCGGTTAAGGTCGCCCTTTGCCGAATCGAAAGCGGCATCGAACTCGCGGTCACCGATACCGGCATCGGCATCTCGGCCGAACATCTGGCCCGGATGGGCGAGGCATTCTTGCAGGCCGACGACGTGTTAATTCGCAGCCATCAGGGCGCCGGGCTGGGCCTGGCCCTATCCAAGTCCTTGGTTTCGCTGCTGGGCGGGCGAATTTTCATTTCCAGCGCCGAAGGCCAGGGCACGCGCGTGGCAATGGTGCTGCCGGGCGCGCTGGTGGTCGACCCCGTCACGTGACGTGGCATAGCCGCCACAGCCCGCTGGAATCCCGCTCAAACCGACCGGTTTCCACCCCGGCGTGACTGACGCTCCCTATACTACCAGTCGGGGTAGTGGGGGTAGGTTTCATGCCGTCGAGTGGCAAGCATGCCTCCCTGGGTGTTGCGATCACGACCCAGGTCGTCGCGGTGCTGGTCGGCGTCGGGGCGATCCTGTGGGCCGCGCAGGAACTTGTGGTGCGTGCCCTGCGCTTTCTGGTGGGCGCCGGGGGCTAGGCTCTGATTCGGCGCGCCGGGAAGTGCCGGTGCGGACGCTAGGCGCGGTCGATGCGGCAGGAAGAGCATCCGCGGCGCGCGTTGTGCGCGTGCAGATATTCGACGCCCTTGATCGCGAAAAGCCGGTCGATTAGCGGTTCCAATTGCGTGCCCTCGATCACCTCGGCTTCCAGCATCATCCCCGCTTCGTCGTAGGCGCGCACTGACAGCAGCCGCTTGCGCACCAGATCGGGCAAGACGTTGACGGCGCTGAAAGCCTCGCGGGCCGCCTCGCGCACGTAGATCGGCCCGGCCGACCGGTATGGGCTCGCGGCGGGCTGATGCTCGTATTGCAGCAGCAGCACACTTTCACCCGCCGCGGCCTCGACCATGCTCACACGGCAGGGAAGCTGCGAGCCGGCCGCGGCGACGTAGCGTTTGATGTCGCGCGCGGCCAGCGCGGCCTCGCTTTGGCCGAACAAGGGGGCGAACGGCGCGACTGGCAGACCTGAAATGCGGAAATCCATGGCTCTCTCCTCCGTAGCGCCCGGGATATGCGCGAAAACCGCGGCGGCCTCCACCCGGTTCTTGCTCAAGGAGTTTTCCGGTAAGCTTTCGGGGCGAGGCAATAGGGGAGTCCGCCGTTGCGCCTGGTCGCCGCCCAATTCAAGCACGAAACCAACACCTTCTCGCCGGTGCCTACGCCGCTGGAGCGATTCGAGGCCAAGTTCGGCAACACCGCGCGCGCGGCCTACAAGGGCACCAACACGCCGCTCGGCGCCTATATCGCGCTGGCCGAGCATGCCGGGGCCGAGCTCGACGTGCCGGTGGCGGCCGAAGCCTGGCCCAGCGGCAAGGTGGAGGAAGCCGCGTTCGAGACCGTGACCGACGCCATCATGCAGGCGGTCAAGCAGGGCTGCGACGCGGTGCTGCTGGACTTGCACGGCGCCATGGTGACCGACCGCTACGACGATGGCGAGGGCGAGCTGTTGCGCCGCATCCGCGGTGCGTTTCCGGGCGTGCCGATCGCCGTGGCGCTGGATTTCCACGCCAACCTGACCGCGCAGATGGTCGAGAACTGCACCGCCATTGTCGGCTACCGCACCTATCCGCATGTCGACATGGGCGAGGCCGGCGAGCGCGCCGGGCGCATCGTCATGGACGCGGTAGCGGGGCGCTGCAGGCCCGTGATGCGCTGGGGCAGCCGGCCGATGATCCCGCACGTCATGCGCCAGGCGACCGAGGACGAGCCGATGAAGTCCCTGATCGCGGCGGCGCGCGGCATGGAATCGGTCAAGCTGCCGGCGGTCACCCTGTTCGCCGGTTTCCCGCATGCCGACGTCAAGGAAGCGGGCCTGAGCGCCGTGGCCGTCGCCGACGGCGATGAAGAGGCGGCGGGCCAAGCGGTGCAGAAACTACTCGACCAAGCTTGGCTGGCGCGCGAGGCTTTCGTCTACAAATCCGAACCGCTGATCGCCGCGCTCGACCGCGCCGCGAAACTGGCCGACGGCGAGGGAACCGGCCCTGTGATCCTGCTGGACCATTGCGACAATTGCGGGTCGGGCGGAACGCAGGACAGCATGGCCGTGATCGAGGCCGTCATGAAGCACGGCGGCATGGGCGACGTGGCGGTGTTCGCGGTCTGCGATCCCAAGGCCGTCGCGGAGTTGATAGCGGCCGGCGTCGGCCGGCGCGCCTCGATCGCGCTCGGCGGCAC
The DNA here is from genome assembly GCA_052387895.1 of Rhodospirillales bacterium. Classification (GTDB taxonomy): domain Bacteria; phylum Pseudomonadota; class Alphaproteobacteria; order JAEULC01; family JAEULC01; genus JAEULC01. The sequence continues at coordinate 3,315 of JBQTIS010000548.1, forward strand.
GCTCGACATGCCGGCGATCGGCGTCAAGGCCAAGCCGCTGAAGGTCGAGGGCATCGTGCGAGCGATCACCGACGGCGAGTTCACCATCCGCGGCCCGATGTACACGGGCGTGCGGGCGGGCATGGGTCGAACCGCCGTGCTCGATACCGGCCCGGTCGAGATCGTGGTCATCGAGAAGAACCACGAGCCGTGGGACCCGGGGTGCCTGCGCAGCGTGGGCATCGAGCCCGCGGCCAAACGCTTCGTGCTGCTGAAATCTCGCGTGCACTGGCGCGCCGGCTTCAAGCCGATCGCCAAGGCGGTGGTGGATTGCGCCGGGGTCGGCGTCACCACCTCCGACTATTCGCTCCTAAAGTTCGAAAAACTGCGCCGGCCGATCTTTCCGCTCGATCCCGAAGCGGCGGCCTGAACACCGGATTGGGGGAACCTCATGCTCGTCGGCGTGCCAAGGGAAATCAAGAAAATGGAGAACCGCGTCGGCCTGGTGCCGGCAAGCGTACGCGAACTGGCGCATCACGGCCACAAGGTGGTGGTCGAGCACGACGCTGGGACGGGGATCGGCATTTCCGACGCAGCCTATAAGAAAGCCGGCGCCGGCATCGCCAGGAACGCGGCCGAGGTGTTCCGGAAGGCCGACATGGTCGTCAAGGTCAAGGAGCCGCAATCCGAGGAGATCCGGATGCTGCGCAAGGGCCAGGGGCTGTTCACCTATCTGCACCTCGCCGCCGACCGCGAGCAGACGGAAGGATTGGTCAAGTCGCGGTCCGTCGCCATCGCCTACGAAACCGTGACCGACCCGCGGGGCGGCCTGCCGCTGCTGGCGCCGATGAGCGAGGTCGCCGGCCGGATGGCGGTGCAAGTGGGCGCACATTGCCTGGAGAAGGCGCAGGGCGGCTCGGGCATGCTCTTGGGCGGTGTGCCGGGCGTGCCGGCGGCCAAGGTCGTCATCATCGGCGGCGGGGTGGTCGGCACCAACGCTGCGCGCATGGCGATGGGCCTGGAAGCCGCTGTCACCGTGATCGACAAGGCGCTGTCGCGGCTCTACGAGCTCGATCTGCAATTCGGCGCCAAGATAAACACCCGCTATTCGACCGTCGACGCGATCGAGGAGCTGGTGGTCGGCGCAGACCTGGTGATCGGCGCGGTGCTGGTGCCGGGCGCCGCCGCGCCCAAGCTCGTCACCCGCAAAATGATCCGGCGCATGCGGCCGGGATCGGTGCTGGTGGACGTGGCGATCGACCAGGGCGGCTGCTTCGAAACCAGCCGGCCCACGACGCACGACCAGCCCACCTACGTCGTGGACGGGGTGGTGCATTACTGCGTGGCCAACATGCCGGGCGGGGTGGCGCGCACCTCGGCCTTCGCGCTCAACAACGCCACGCTGCCCTTCGTCCTGGCGCTGGCGAACAAGGGCTGGAGGAAGGCGCTGACCGACGATCCGCATCTGCGCCGGGGCCTCAACGTCTGCGACGGCCAGATCACCTATCCCGCGGTGGCCGAGGCCCTTCGCCTGAAGCACCGCACGGTCGAGCGGGTCTTGCGGATTTGAGCGAGGCGACCCGCCCGCAGCCAAGCCCGCCGCCCTCGCTGTGGGCGGCGACCGCCCCGCCGGGATCGCCCGCGCCGGCGCTGCATGACCCGGCCGAGGCCGACGTGGCGGTGATCGGCGCCGGCTATACCGGCCTGTCGGCGGCGCTGCATCTGGCCGAGCGCGGCGCACAGGTCGTGGTGCTGGACGCCGGCGAGCCGGGTTGGGGCGCCTCGGGGCGCAACGGCGGCCAGGTGATCCCCGGCCTGAAATTCGACCCGGACGAAATCGAGGCGAAGCTGGGACCCGAACGCGGCGGGAAGCTGGTGGAGTTCGCGGCCAAGGCGCCCGACCTGGTGTTCGATCTGATCCGCCGGCACGCCATCGCCTGCGACGCGGTGCGCGGGGGCTGGCTGCAGCCCGCACATTCGCCCGCCGGCCGCGTCAGGGCCGAGCGCCGCGCGGCCGAATGGGCCCGGCGCGGCGCCGATGTCGACGTGCTGGACCGCGCCGCCATGGCGCGGGCGCTCGGCAGCGAGGCCTATTGCGGCGGCTGGATCGACCGGCGCGGCGGCGCAATCCAGCCGCTGGCCTTCGCCCGCGGCCTGGCCGCGGCCTGCGTGGCCAGGGGCGTCGCCGTCCATGGCGGCACCCCGGCGCAAACGCTGACGCGCGGCGGCGGCAAGTGGCGCATCGAGGCCCCCGGGGCTTCGGTTTCGGCAGACACGGTGCTGCTGTGCACCAACGGATACACCACTGGATTGTTCC
>JBQTIS010000549.1:0-7350 GCA_052387895.1 Rhodospirillales bacterium
ACTCGCGGCTCTTGAATGTCTCGATCTCGGCTTCGCGCTCGCAGATAAGCCGCAGCGCCACGGACTGCACGCGGCCGGCCGAGCGCGCGCCCGGCAGTTTGCGCCACAGCACCGGCGACAGGGTGAAGCCGACGAGATAGTCCAGCGCCCGGCGCGCCATGTAGGCGTCGACCAGGTTGTGGTCGAGTTCGCGCGGATGCTTCATCGCGTCCAGCACGGCCGTGCGCGTGATCTCGTTGAACACCACGCGCTTCACGTCCACGCCGCCCAGAAGCTTGCGCTGGTTCAGCATCTCCTTGACGTGCCACGAGATCGCCTCGCCCTCGCGGTCCGGGTCGGTGGCCAGGTACAGGTGCTTGGCGCCGCTTAGCGCGTCGGCGATCTCGCGGACGCGCTTTTCCGAACGCGGCTCGGACTCCCAGTCCATGGCGAAGTCTTCGTCGGGGCGCACGCTGCCGTCCCTGGCCGGCAGGTCGCGCACATGGCCGAAGCTGGCGAGCACCTTGTACCCGCCGCCCAGATACTTGTTGATCGTCTTCGCCTTGGCGGGCGATTCAACGACGACGACGTCCATGAAGTCTTTCCGTCCGTTTCGGCGCGGCGCCCTGGCATGGGCGCATCCGGATCAGAGGGGTCGCGCGTCAGTTCGCGTCCAGGGCGACGCGGTTGCCGGAATGGCGGGCGAGCCTGCCCGCGAGCTCCAATTCCAGCAATGCCGCCTGGACGATGGGCGCGGACAATTGGCACTGCCGGACGATTTCGTCAACCTCGACCGGCGTGGGGCCGAGCGCGCCGAGCACGCGCTCGCGCGCTTGGGCTTGCATGTTTTCGTCCGGCGCCGCGAAACTTTCCCGTTCGCTTTCAATCGCTTGGGCGTCGCGCGCGGTTTGCGGCCGCCGCTCCGCCGCGCCGCCCAGCGCCGCCAGTACGTCGGCCGCGCTTTCGGTCAGGGCGGCGCCCTGGCGAATCAGGTCGTTGGCGCCGCGGCAGCGCGGATCGAGCGGCGATCCGGGCACGGCGAACACCTCGCGCCCCTGCTCGTTGGCGAGCCTGGCGGTGATCAGCGAGCCGGAGCGGAACGCCGCCTCGACCACGACGACGCCCAGGCTCAAGCCCGCGATCAGGCGGTTGCGCTTGGGAAAGTCGCGCGCCTGCGCCACCAATCCCGGCGGCTGCTCCGACAGCGCGGCGCCCGCGCCCGAGGACAGGATTTTCTCGTACAGCGGCTGATGCTCGGGCGGATAGGGCTGGTCCACGCCGCCCGCCAGCACCGCCAGCGTGCCGCCCGACGTGGCGCCGGCGTCGAGCGCGCCCTGATGCGCGGCGCCGTCGATGCCGCGCGCCAAGCCCGAAACGACCAGCAGATTGGCCTGCGCCAGCTCGGCCGCCAGCCGCCGCGCGAAGCGCACGCCCGAGGCCGAGGCGTTGCGCGCGCCGACCACCGCCACGGCGCGCCGGCCCAACAGCGCGGCGTTGCCGCGCAGATAGAACAGCGGCGGAGCGCCGTCGATCGCCTTGAGGGCCGCGGGATAGTCGGGCTCGTCCCAGGCGACGAGGCGCGATCCGAGCTTGCGCGCGACGTCGAGCTCGCGCGCGGCATCGCCGCGCGAGGGAACATGCGGTGCGCTGGTTCGGCCGCCGCGCCGCGCAAGATCGGGCAGCGCCTCCAATGCGCGCGAAGCCGTGCCGAAGCGGCGCAGCAGCGTGAAAAACGTGATCGGCCCGACGTTCTCGCTGCGGATCAGGCGCAGGCGGTCGATCAGTTCATCGCCGTTCATGGCGCGGACGATGGCGGGGCGGCGGCGGCCCGTCAACTCGCGGGCCGGGGCTACGGCTTCCGCCCGATCCTCGACTCCTGGCCCTTCAGCAACCGGCGGATGTTCTCGCGGTGGGTCCACAGGCTCAACACGAACACCAGCGCCATCATCTGGCCCTGCTGCGGCGACCCGAGATGCCACGCGTAAACCGGCGCCAGGCCAAGCGCGGCCAGCGCGGCGAGCGAGGAATAGCGGAACAGCGCCGCGACCACGACCCAGGTAAGGCACGCCGCGAGGCCCGCGGTCCAGGCGAGGCCGAGCAGCGCGCCGAGCGCGGTCGCCACGCCCTTGCCGCCCTTGAACCTAAGCCACACCGGGAACACGTGGCCGATCACGGCGAAGAACGCGGCGATCGCCGCCATGTCGGGCCCGCCGAAGCGGAATCCCAGCAACGCCGCCGCCGCGCCCTTGCCGCCGTCCAGCAGCAGCGTCAGCGCCGCCAGGCCCTTGCGCCCCGTGCGCAGCACGTTGGTGGCGCCGATATTGCCCGAGCCGACCTTTCTTATGTCGCCGATCCCGGCGGCCCTGGTCAGCACCAGGCCGAAGGGAACCGAGCCGAGCAGATAGGCGAGAACAGCGCCCGCGAAAAAAGGCCACTGCGCACCGAGGCTGGGCGGCAGGTCGAGCACGACGCCCTCAGGCGCCGGCTTGGAACACGGTGCGCCCGTCGATCACCGTTCGGATCGCCATGCCCTGAACCGGCCGGCGCTCGAACGGCGTGTTCTTGGACTTCGAGCGGATCGCCTTTTCCTCGACCACCCAGGGCCGGTCGGGGTCGAACAGCAACAGGTCGGCGGGCGCGCCCTTTTGCAGCCGCCCGGCGTTCAGGCCCAGGATGCGCGCCGGCGCCTCGGTCAACCGCCGCAGCGCCTCGATCAGCGTCAGCCGCTTGTTGTGATAGAGCTCGAGCGACAGCGCCAGCAGCGTTTCCAGGCCGATGCCGCCGCATTCCGCCTGGATGAAGGGCAGGCGTTTGGAGTCCTGGTCCTGCGGCGCGTGGTCGGACGCGATGGCGTCGATCGTGCCGTCGGCCAGGCCCGCGACCACCGCCAGGCGGTCCGCCTCGGCGCGCAAGGGGGGCGACAGCTTGGCGAAGCTGCGATAGTCGCCCACCGCCAGCTCGTTGAGCGCGAAGTAGGGCGGGGCGGTGTCGCAGGTGGCGTTCAATCCCCTGGCCTTGGCCCGGCGGATCAGCTCCACGCTCTCGCCGGTCGAGACATGCGCTACGTGGTAGCGTCCGCCCGTGAGCTCCACCAGCCGCAAGTCGCGCGCCACCAGCATCGCCTCGGCGCAGGCCGGAATGCCGGCGATGCCAAGGCGCGTGGCGATCTCGCCTTCGGTCATGGCGCCGTCCCTGGCCAGCGCCGGCTCCTCCGCGTGCTGCACGATCAGCGCGTCGAATGTGGTGGCGTAGCTCAGCGCCCGGCGCATCACCCGCGCGTCGGCGATGGCGCACACCCCGTCGGAGAAGCCGAACGCTCCGGCCTCCTTCAGTAGGCCGATCTCCGAGATGTCCTTGCCCGCCAGCTCGCGCGTGGCGGCGGCATAGGCGTAGACCTTGGCGCGCTTCACCTCGCGCGCGCGCCGGGCGATGAACTCGATCCCCGCCACGTCGTCGATCACCGGCTCGGTGTTGGGCAGGCAAGCCATCGACGTGACGCCGCCGGCCACCGCCGCCGCCCCGGCGCTGGCGATGGTCTCCTTGTGCTCCTCGCCGGGCTCGCGCAGCTGCACGCGCATGTCGACCAGGCCGGGCGCCAGCGCCAGGCCCTTGCAGTCCACCTTGTCGATGCCCTCGGGCACGCCCGACTTGAACAGGCCGGGGCCGAGGTCGGCGATCGTCTCGCCCTCGGTCAGGATCGCGCCGTTGGCGTCGAGCCCGCTCGCCGGGTCGATCAGCCGCGCGTTGACGTAGGCCACGCGCGCGCGGCCGTTCGCGCCGCTGGCGTCCAGCCGGGTCGCCATCGCCTATTTGCCTTGCGGCGCGTTGCGCTGTCCGGGGTCGCGGGTCAGCGCGTCCAGCACCGCCCTGCGCACGGCCACGCCCATTTCGACCTGCTCGCGGATCACGCTGCGGTCGATGTCGTCGGCCACTTCGCTGTCGATCTCCACGCCCCGGTTCATGGGGCCGGGATGCATGATCAGCGCGTCGGGCTTGGCCGCCTCCAGCTTCTCGTAGTCCAGGCCGAAGAAGCGGAAATACTCGCGGATCGACGGCACGAAGCTGCCCTGCATCCGCTCGGTCTGGAGCCGCAGCATCATCACGATGTCGCAGCCCGCGAGGCCCTTGCGCATGTCGTGGAACACCTCGACGCCCAGACGCTCGGCGGCGGCCGGCAGCAGGGTCGGGGGCGCGATCAGCCTGACGCGCGCGCCCATGATCTGCAGCAACTGGATGTTCGATCGCGCCACGCGGCTGTGCAGGATGTCGCCGCAGATGGCCACCAACAGCCCTTGCAGCTTGCCCTTGCGCCGGCGGATGGTGAGCGCATCGAGCAGCGCCTGGGTCGGGTGCTCGTGGCTGCCGTCGCCGCCGTTGATCACCGCGCAATTGACCTTCTGCGACAGCAGCGCGACCGCGCCCGAATCGGGATGGCGCACGACCAGCACGTCGGGGTGCATGGCGTTGAGCGTCATCGCGGTGTCGATCAGGGTCTCGCCCTTCTTGATCGAGGAGGTCGAGACCGACATGTTGATCACGTCGCCGCCCAGCCGCTTGCCGGCCAGCTCGAAGCTGGTGCGCGTGCGGGTCGAGTTCTCGAAAAACAAATTGATGATCGTCCGCCCGCGCAGGATGGTGCTTTTCTTGTCGGCCGCGCGGCTTTGCTCGACATAGCTGTCGGCCAGGTCGAGCAGGAAGCTGATCTCGTCCGCCGAAAGCCCCTCGATTCCCAAAAGATGACGGTGCGGGAAGCGCAAGGGATTGGTCCCTGGGGCCGTCCCTTTGGTGCCGATCACGGTGAGCGCAGGGGACATCGGGGGCGGACTATAGGTACGGGGCCCAGGCCTAGCAAGCACACAAGTCCTGACATGGGCCTAGGCGCCGCGGACAAGCGCCCGCCCGGCGCGCCGATTCGCGCCCGGCCCCGGCCTCCCGGCCCCAACCGGGAGACCGGGGCCGGGAGGCCGCGACTCGGGGTCAATACGGCAGCAGCATCAGCAGCGGCAGCGTCAGCATGGCCGCCACGGTCTGCACGGTGATGATGCCTGCCATCAGGCGGTGGTCGCCGCCGAGCTGGCGCGTGAGGATGTAGGAGGCGGCCGAGGCCGGGCAGCCGTTGAACAGCACCGCCACGTCGGCGGTCGCGCCCTGCACGCCCAGCGCCAGGCACAAAAGAGCCGTGATTCCCGGCGCCGCCAGGAGCTTGAGGGCGGCGGAGGCGGCCATGGCCCTCCCGGCGCTGCGCGCGGCGGCCAGATCCAGGCTCGCGCCCACGCACAGCAGCCCGAGCGGCAGGGCGGCGCGGCCCAGGAGGCGCAGGAATTCCTCGCCGACCGCCGGCAGCCGCAAGCCGCTGAGGTTGAGGGCGATGCCCAAGACGCAGGCCAGGATGATCGGATTGCGCAGGAGCTGCGCCGAGCCGTCGCGCCAGCGCCGGTCCGCGCCATGCGCCGACAGCACCGCGACGCTGAGCACGTTCACCAGCGGGATCACCACCGCGATCGCCACCGCGGCGAGCGTAAGGCCGGGGTCGTCGTACATCGCCGCCGCCCCGGCCAGCGCGACATAGCTGTTGGGGCGGATCGCGCCCTGGAACAGCGCGGTGAAGCCGGGTCCGTCGACGCCGAGGCGCGCGCGCAGGGCATAAAGCCCGCCCGCGACCGCCAGCACGCCAAAGGCCATCGCCGCGGCCATCGGCCACAGCTCGATATCGGCGATCTCGGCGCGCGCCAAGCTGGCGACCAGCAGGGCCGGAAACAGCACGAAATAGTTCAGCCGCTCCGCCGGCAGCCAGAACCCGTCGCCATAGGGCCCGTAGCGGCGCATCAAATGGCCCATCGCGATCATGGCGAATACCGGGACCAACGCGGCCAGCAAGGCGATCACTTCGGCGGCCCTTTGTCCGCCGCGGCTAGGCGGTCGAGCAGCCCTTGCAGGATGTAGGCGGCCGCCGCCTTGTCCACGACCTGGCCGCGCCTGGCGCGCGACATGTCGGCCTCGATCAGCGCGCGGGTGACGGCGACGGTCGACAGCCGCTCGTCCCAGAAGGCGAGCGGCAGGTCGATCTTCGCCAGCAGATTGGCGGCGAACTGGCGCACGGACTGGCAGCGCCGCCCCTCGACCCCGCGCATGTCCATGGGCAGGCCCACGACCAGTCCGCCGACCGCACGCTCGACGCAGATCGCCGCCAGCCGGGCGGCGTCGGCGGTAAACTTGGAGCGGCGGATGGTCTCCAGCGGCGAAGCCACGGTCAGCGACCGGTCCGAGATCGCCAGGCCGATGGTCTTTTCGCCCACGTCCAGCCCCAGCAGGCGCCGGTTGCGCGGCAGCGCGGCCTTGAGCGCTAGAGGTTCGAGCACGGGCATTTTGGAGTCCGGAAAGCGCGGTTCGCGCTGAAACTAGCAGAAACCGCCGGGCGGGTAAGGCCACAACCCGATCTCGGGGCGTTGCCCGAAAGCGTGCGCGGGTGCTACTTTCCGCACGCTTTTCCTACCAACCGACGGATGGATTGCGGCATGGCGCTCGACCGCAAGACCGTGGCGCATATCGCGCGGCTGGCGCGCATCAAGGTCCGGGACGACGAACTCGATGCGCTGGCGGGCGAGCTTTCGGGCATCCTTGCCTGGGTCGAGCAGCTGCAGAAGGTCGACGTCGCGGGCGTCGAGCCGATGACCGGCGCCGTGGCGATGGAATTGAAGCAGCGCGACGACGTGGTGACCGACGGCAACCTCCGCGACCAGGTGCTGGCCAACGCGCCCGCAGCCCAAGGCGGCTTCTTCACCGTGCCCAAGGTGATCGAATGACGGGGTTGACGGACCTGACGATCGCACAGGCGCGCGACGGGCTGAAGGCCAAGAGGTTCACGGCGACCGAGATCGCGCGCGCGCATATCGCGGCGGTCGAGAAGGCGCGGACGCTCAACGCCTTCATCACCGAAACGCCGGAGCGCGCGCTGAAGGACGCGGCCGAGAGCGACCGGCGCATCGCCAAGGGACAGGCGCGGCCGTTGGAAGGCGTGCCGCTGGCGATCAAGGACCTGTTCTGCACCGAGGGGGTGCTGACCACCGCCGGCTCGCACATCCTCGACGGGTTCAAGCCGCCGTACGAATCCACCGTGACCGCGCGGCTGTGGCGCGACGGCGCCGTGATGCTGGGCAAGACCAACATGGACGAGTTCGCCATGGGCTCGTCCAACACCACCTCCTACTACAAGCCGGTCAGCAATCCGTGGACGCGGCGCGGCGACAACCGGCCGTTGGTGCCTGGCGGCTCTTCGGGCGGATCGTCGGCCGCGGTGGCGGCGCGCGCGGCGATGGCCGCGACCGGCACCGACACCGGCGGGTCGATCCGCCAGCCCGCGTCGTTCACCGG
>JBQTIS010000550.1:0-5757 GCA_052387895.1 Rhodospirillales bacterium
GGCGGCCCTCTGGCCGGTGGCGCCGTACCGCGACCGCTTCTCCCGCCCGGCCGCGATCAACAACGAGCCGGCCGCGCTGGACGTCAAGGACGCCGTCCGCTGCGCGGACGCCGAGGCCGGGCGCAAGGCGCGGGACGAGATCGGGCTCCGCGCCCTGCTGCCGCCGGTGATCGCCATCCTGTCGCCCGAGCCGGGCAGCGCCGTTCCGGCCGGCCGCGTCGCGCTGCGCTACGCCGTGCGCTCGCCGTCGGGCGAGAAGGTCACGGCGGTGCGCGCGCTGATCGACGGACGGCCGGCAACCCAGGAACGCAACCTTTCCCTCGCCGCGCCCGCGGATGTCGAGCGCACGGCGACGGTCGCGGTCCCGGCTGGCGCGGTCGAGATCGCGCTGATCGCGGAGACCGCCAACGCGGTCGGCGAGCCGGCGCGGCTGCGCCTGATCGGCAAGCCCGCCGCGGCGGCGCCGGCCCCCGGCCCGGCCGCGGCCTCGGCCAAGCCCAAGCTCAACCTTCTTTCGATCGGCGTCAGCCAGTACCGGCGCGCCGACTTGAATCTCGGCCTCGCGGCCAAGGACGCCGCGGACCTGGCCCGGCTGGTCGAGGGCCAGCGCGGGGCGCTGTACGACGCGGTGCAGGTCAAGCTGCTGAGCGACGAGGCCGCCACCCGCGAGGCGGTGATCGACGGCATGGACTGGATCCTGCGCGAGACCGGCCCGCGCGACCTGGCCATGGTGTTCGTGGCCGCGCACGGCGTCAACGACGACGCCGGGGTCTATTACCTGCTGCCGCACGACGCCGATCCCGACCGGCTGCGCAGCACCGCCGTGCCGCAGGAAGAACTGCGCCGGACCCTCGCCGCGGTCGCGGGCAAGGCGCTGTTCTTCATCGACACCTGCCACGCCGGCAACGTGCTGGGCAAGCTGCCGCTCAGGCGCGACGTGAACCGGCTGGTCAACGAGCTGGCCAGCGCCGAGTCGGGCGTCGTGGTGTTCGCGGCCTCGACCGGCCAGCAGCTTTCCGCGGAAGACCCGAGCTGGGGCAACGGCGCCTTCACCAAGGCCTTGCTGGAAGGGTTGGCCGGCAAGGCCGACTATTCGCGCCGGGGCGTCGTCACCATCAACGCGCTCGACCTGTACATCGCCGAGCGCGTGGCCGAGCTGACGCGCGGCCGGCAGACGCCGACCACCGCCAAGCCGCAGACCATCGCCAACTTTCCGGTCGCGGCCGTGCGCTGACCCGCCCCGCCCGGCGATCGCGCGCTGCGCCGGCGATGGTGCGGCGCCGGGCGCGGTGGTAGCATTCGCCATCGCAACATCGCGCATGGGGACAAGTCATGGGTGATCGCGGCGGCGGGGTGATTCGCGGGCTGGCGCTGGCGGCGCTGGCGGGGCTTCTGGCGGCGGCCACGCCCGGGCGGGCCCTGGCCGAGCCGCCCTCGATGGAGGAGCTCAACGCCGCGATCGTCAAGGTCAACGCCTACGTGCGCGGCGACTCGCGCACCGCCGCGACGCTGGGCACCGAGCGCGAGGGCACCGGCACGCTGATCGGCGGCGACGGGCTGATCGTCACCATCGGCTATCTGATCCTCGAGGCCGACCGGGTCGAGTTGACCGCCGGCGGCAAGAAGGTGCCGGCCGAGATCGTCGGCTACGACCACGACACCGGCTTCGGGCTGGTGCGCGCGCTCGGCAAGATCCCGGCCAAGCCGCTGAAACTGGGCGACGCCCAGCAGGTCAAGGTCAAGGACCGGGTGCTTGCGATCAACCACAACGGCGCCGACAACGCCCGGCCCGCCCTGGTGGTGTCGCGCCGCGAGTTCGCGGGCTACTGGGAATACCTGCTCGCCAGCGCCATCTTCACCGCGCCGCCGCTGATGGACTGGAGCGGCGCCGCGCTGGTGGACCAGGAGGGCCGGCTGGTCGGCGTCGGCTCGCTGATCGTCAACGACCCGATGCAGGGCGGCGACATCGGCCCCGGCAACATGTTCGTGCCGATCGACCTTCTGAAGCCGGTGATGGCCGACCTGATGACCCAGGGCAAGCCGTCCGCGCCGCCCAAGCCCTGGATCGGCGTCAATTCGGAGGAGGTGCGCGGGCGGCTGTTCGTCACGCGCGTGTCCCCCGGCACGCCGGCCGACAAGGCGGGCCTCAGGAAGGGCGACATCGTCCTGGGCGTCGCCGGCAAGCCGGTCGGCACGCTGGCCGAGTTCTACCGCGCGCTGTGGGCCACGGGCCAGGCCGGCGCCGACGTGAAGCTGAACGTGCTGCAGGGCGTCGCCCCGGCCGAGCTGACGGTCAAGTCGATCGACCGCTACCAGTGGCTGAAGATGAACCGCAGCTATTAGGCGGCTCGCGGCGCTCGTTCTAGCCCGGTTTTTTCATGGCGATGGAACGCCCCGCCTCCTCCGGGCGCGGCAGGCGGTCGTGCGCGGCCTGCAACGCCTTGAGCTTCGCCATCGCGTCCGCGGGCATCGGCGCGCCGCGGCGCGTGTCCAGCGCCACGTGCAGCGCCATCAGCTCGGTCGTGGCGGCCAGGTAGCCCTGGCCGGCGTGGTGCATGTGGTGCAGGAAGTGGAGGCGCTTGGCGTCGTGGCCCAGAAGCCAGGTCGAGAACCGCATCGGGTCGCCCGCCAGCAGCTCGCGGCGATAGACCACATGCGTCTCGAGCACGAAGATCGACCCGCGGCCGCTCTGCTTGTAGGCTGCGCCCAGTCCCAGATGGTCGAGCAGCCGGTCGGTCGCATGGTCGAACGCCAGCACGTAATAGGCCAGGTTCATGTGGCCGTTGTAGTCCAGCCATTCTGGCCGGACGGTTTCCTGGTGCAGCCGCAGCGGCCCGTTTTCGTCCATGCGCCGACGCTAACATAGCCCCGCTTCATGCTCATCTCGGCCCTTAACTGGATGGGCGGGCGCGCCCAGTGGCTGTTGTTCGCGGGCGTGACCGCCGGGCTGCTGCTGCCGGGACTGGCGGCGCTGGCCTGGCCGCTGGTGCTGCCGGTGACGTTCCTTTTGCTGGTGGTCTCGGTGGTGCGGCTCGACCCCGCCGTGGCGCTGGGCCACGCGCGCCGGCCGCTGCGGCCGCTTATGGTCGTGGCCGCGCAGCTGGTCGCGGCACCGCTGGCCGCGGCCGGCGCCGTCGGCCTGCTGCCGCTGCCGCCGGGCCTGGCGCTGTCGCTGATCCTGACCGCGACCACCACCACGCTGCTGTCCTCGCCCGCCTTCTGCCTGTTGCTGGGGCTCGAGGCCGAGCTGGCGCTGATCGTGCTGCTGGCGGGGCTTCTGGCCGTGCCGTTCACCATGCCGCCGCTGGCGCTCTCGCTCCTGGGCCTGGAGATCGCGCTCAGCCCGCTTCAGTTCATGGGCCGGCGTTTGCGGTTCGTGGGCGCGGGCCTGGCCGCGGCGGCGGCGTTGCGCCGCTGGCTCGGCGCGGCGCGCGTGCGCGCCCACGCGCGCGCGCTAGACGGCGTCAACGTGCTGCTGCTGATGATCTTCGCCGTGGGGGTGATGGACGGGGTGACGGCCCGGTTCCTGGCCGCGCCGGCGCATGTCGGGCTGTTCGCCGCGGCGGCGTTCCTGTTCAACCTGGCGATGCAGGCCCTGGGGGCGTTTCTGTTCCTGCCCTGGGGCCGGCGCGCGGCGCTCAGCGTCGGCTTCTTCTTCGGCTACCGCAACATGCCGCTGCCGCTGGTGGTGCTGGACGCGGCGGCGCCCCAGGACTTCGCGCTTTACGTCGCCCTGGCGCAGCTGCCGATGTACATGCTGCCGGCCGTGATGCTGCCGCTCTACCGCCGCTTGCTAAGGCGCTAGGCCGCGCGCTATGAGCGGGCGATGATCGGGCTCGAGGATTTGAAACCGGGCGTGCTGGCCGAGTTTCCCAAGCGCGCCCTGGCGCTGCCCGGCATGACGGGCTGGGCGCAGGTGAACGAGGGCTCGGGCCCGGTCGAGGACGAGGCCGAGTTCCGCCGCAGGATCGCGCTCGACCTCTATTATCTCGACCACTGGTCGCCCGGCTTCGACCTTTCGATCCTGTGGCGCACGGCGCTGGTGGTGCTGAAGGCGATCCGCGCCCCGGCCGAGGGGGCGGCCTGAGGCGATGCAGGATCCGTTCGACTCCGCGGCCGCCGCGTTGCGCGCCGGACGCCTGGACGAGGCCGAGCGGCAATTCCGCCGCCTGCTGCGGGACGCTCCCGGCCATGCCGGCGCGCTGAACCTGCTGGCGCAGATACGCTTTCGCGCCGGCGACATGGACGAGACCGAGGCGCTGCTGCGCCGCGCCGCCGCCGCCGAGCCCGGCCTGGCCGACACGCAATACAATCTGGGCCTGGTGCTGCGCGCCAAGGGCCGGGCCGCGGACGAGCTGGCGGCCTACCATGCGGCGCTGAAGCTCAACCCGCGTCACGCCAACGCGCTGGCCAACCTCGCCGGCGCGCTGCTGGACCGGACCCAGCCGGCGCAGGCGCTGGACGCCGCGGACAGGGCGCTGGCGGCCGAGCCCCGCCATCCCATCGCGCTCAACAACCGCGGCACCGCGCTGTGGCAGCTCGGCCGGCACGGCGAGGCGATCCAGGCCCTGCGCCAGGCGGTCGCGGCGGCGCCGGACTATGCCGGGGCGCACCGCAATCTGGGCCAGTGCCTGCTGGATCGCGGCCGCACCGACGAGGCGATCGCGGCCTTCCGCAAGGCGGCCGAGCTGGATCCGGGCGACCGCGCCGCCGCCGACGGCCTGGCCGAGGCGATGCGCGACCTGCTGCCGTCCTGGCATTTTCCGATGCTGGCGGACGCGAAGCGCAATCTGCTCTACCGCCGGGCCATCGAGGCGGCGGTCAAGCCCGGGATGCTGGTGCTGGACATCGGCACGGGCAGCGGGCTTTTGGCGATGATGGCCGCGCGCGCCGGGGCCGAGCGCGTGATCGCCTGCGAGTCCGAGCCGCGCCTGGCCGAGATCGCGCGCCAGATCGTGGCGCTGAACGGCTTCGCCGGGCGCATCGCGGTGATAGCGCGCCGGTCGACCGACCTGAAGCCGGGCGCCGACCTGCCGCGGCCAGCCGATCTGGTGGTGTCGGAGGTGCTGGACGCCGGGCTGATCGGCGAGGGCGTGATTTCGACCCTGCGCCACGCCCTTGCCGAGCTGGCCGCGCCCGGCGCGCGGCTGATCCCGGCCGCGGCCACCGTCCACGGCGCGCTGATCCACGCGCCGGCGCTGCGCCTGACGAATCCGGTGCGGCGGATCGACGGGTTCGACCTGTCGCCGTTCGACCAGTTCCGCGGGAAATCCGGCAGCATACTGGCGGCGCTGGAAACGGAAGAGCACCGGCTGCTGAGCGAACCGGCTCCCCTGTTCGAGTTCGACTTCGCCCGCCCGGTGCCCGCGCCGCGCCAACGCGACGTCGCGTTCCGCGCCACGGCGGACGGCACGGTCCACGCCATGGCGATGTGGTTCGACCTGGCGCTGGACCAAGCGCATGGCGGATCGACCCGCCCGGGCGGCGAGTTCCGCCACTGGGCCACGCCGCTGTTCTTCCTGGAACGCGACGTGGCGGTCGCGCGGGGCCAGGACGTGACCCTTCGCGTCGGCCACGACAACACGACCTGGCAGGTCGGGCTCGACGCGCCCAGGCTCGGAGTCTAGCGGCGGGGCTTCCCGCGGCCCTTGCGCGCGGATCTCCGCTTCGCCGCGCGCGCGCGCTCGGGGATCACCGCGTCCACGTCGATCTCCATCAGGTATTCCGGCCGCGCCAGGCCCTTGACGATCAGGCCGG
>JBQTIS010000551.1:0-8875 GCA_052387895.1 Rhodospirillales bacterium
CCCCGCGCCTGGGCGAGGAGCGCCGCCGCGCCGGCAAGCTGACCGTCACGCGCGCGCTGGACGACGACGCCGACGAGCGCGTGCGCTCGCTCGCCGCGGTCAAGCGCGCCCGGGAAAAGGAGCGCCAGCGCCTGCTGCAGCAACAGGCGCAGGAGCAGAAGATCGTCCGCGAGGTGGTGATCCCGGAAACCATCACCGTGCAGGAGCTGGCCAACCGCATGGCCGAGCGCGGCGCCGACGTGATCAAGGCGCTGATGAAGATGGGCGTCATGGCCACGATCAACCAGGCCATCGACGCCGACACCGCCGAGTTGCTGGTGGGCGAGTTCGGCCACAAGCTGCGGCGCGTCTCGGAATCCGACGTCGAGATCGGCCTCAAGGGCGCGGGCGACGCCCCCGAGGACCTGAAGCCCCGGCCGCCCGTGGTCACCATCATGGGGCATGTCGACCACGGCAAGACCTCGCTGCTCGACGCGCTGCGCGAAACCGACGTGGCCAAGCACGTGGCCGGCGGCATCACCCAGCATATCGGCGCCTACCAGGTCCAGCTCGCCTCGGGCAAGAAGATCACCTTCATCGACACGCCGGGCCACGCCGCGTTCACCGAAATGCGCGCGCGCGGCGCCAACGTGACCGACATCGTGGTGCTGGTGGTGGCGGCCGACGACGGCATCATGGCCCAGACGGTCGAGGCGATCCGCCACGCCAAGGCCGCCAACGCGCCCATGATCGTGGCGATCAACAAGATCGACAAGACCGGCGCCGACCCCGACAAGGTGCGCACCGAGCTGCTGCGCCACGAAATCCAGACCGAGCAGCTGGGCGGCGACGTGCAGTCGGTCGAGGTTTCGGCGACCAAGAAGGTCGGCCTCGACAAGCTGGAAGAGGCGATCCTGCTGCAAGCCGAGGTCCTGGATCTGAAGGCCAATCCCAACCGCCCCGCCGAAGGCGCGGTGATCGAGGCCAAGCTCGACCGCGGGCGCGGCGTGGTGGCCACGGTGCTGGTGCAGCGCGGAACGCTGAAGGTCGGCGACATCGTCGTGGCCGGCGCCGAATGGGGCCGCGTGCGCTCGCTCGACGACGAGCGCGGCCGCAAGATCGACGCGGCCCCGCCGGCGACGCCGGTCGAGGTGCTGGGCTTGAACGCCACGCCGATGGCGGGCGACGAGTTCCTGGTGGCCGAGAACGAGGGCCGCGCGCGCGAGGTCAGCCTGTTCCGCCAGCATAAGCGGCGCAGCGCCGCGGCGGCGGCCACGGCGCGCGGTACGGTCGAGCAGATCTTCTCGCGCATCAAGGCGGGCGAGGCCAAGGAGCTGCCGGTGGTCATCAAGGCCGACGTGCAGGGCTCGATCGAGGCGATCGCCGCCAGCTTGCAGAAGCTTTCGACCGACGAGGTGGCGGTGCGCATCCTGCATTCCGGCGTCGGCGGCATCAACGAATCCGACGTCACGCTGGCCAACGCCAGCCGGGCGGCGGTGGTCGGCTTCAACGTGCGCGCCAACCCGCAGGCGCGCGAAATGGCCAAGCGCGACGGGGTGGACATCCGCTACTATTCGATCATCTACAACGTGATCGACGACGTGAAGGCGCTGTTGAGCGGCATGCTGTCGCCCACGGTGCGCGAGCGGTTCCTGGGCAACGCGCAGATCCTGCAGGTGTTCGCCATGTCGAAGTTCGGCAAGGTCGCGGGCTGCAAGGTCACCGAAGGCATGGTCCGCCGCGGCGCCAAGGTGCGCCTGCTGCGCGACAACGTGGTGGTGCACGAAGGAGCCTTGAAGACCCTGAAGCGCTTCAAGGACGAGGTGCGCGAGGTCAAGGAAGGCTTCGAGTGCGGCATGGCGTTCGAGAACTACCAGGACATCCAGGAAGGCGACACGATCGAGTGCTTCGAGATGGAGGAAGTGGCGCGTCAGCTCGCCTGACGCGCGGCTTCTCGAGCAAGGCGCTCCGCGCGCGCGAGCGCCGGGGGCGCCGCCGCCATGAGCCGAAAGAAATCCGCATCCGCTCCCGGCCAGCGCCAGTTGCGCGTGGGCGAGGAGCTGCGCCACGTGCTGGCGCGGCTGTTCGAGCGCGGCGCGCTCAACGATCCGGCGCTGAGCGGCGTTTCCATCACCGTGACCGAGGTGCGGGTCAGCCCGGACCTCAAGAACGCCACGGCCTTCGTCGTGCCGCTGGGCGGCGGGGGCGGGGCCGAGACGGTCAAGGCGCTGAACCACGCCCAGGCATATCTGCGCGGGCTGGCGGCGGGCGAAATGCGGCTGCGCCACGCGCCGCGCCTGGGCTTCGTGCTCGACACCTCGTTCGACAACGCCAGCCGCATCGAGCGCATCCTCGGTGAGATCGCGAGCGTCGGCGGGAACGGCAAGGGCGGCGGCGGGGGCGGCGGGGATGGCGCGTAAACGCCGCGGCCGGCCGGTCGACGGCTGGATCGTCATCGACAAGCCGATGGGAATGACCTCGACCCAGGTCGTGGGCGCGGTGCGCCGCCTGTTGAACGCGGCCAAGGCCGGCCATGCCGGCACGCTCGATCCGATGGCGACCGGCGTTCTGCCCATCGCCCTCGGCCAGGCGACCAAAACCATCCCGCATCTGTCGCTCCGGCCGAAGACGTACTGGTTCCGGCTGCGCTGGGGCGAGGCGCGCGCGACCGACGACGCCGAGGGCGCGCTGACCGGGACCAGCCCGCTGCGCCCGGACCGGGCCGCGATCCTGGCCGCCCTGCCGCGCTTCACCGGGCGCATCGACCAGGCGCCGCCGGCGTTCTCGGCGGTCAAGGTCAAAGGCGAGCGGGCCTACGACCTGGCGCGCGGGGGCGAGGCCGTGGAACTGGCCCCCCGCGGCGTGACCGTCCACCGCATCGAGCTATTGGCAATGCCCGACCGCGACCACGCCGAATTCCGGGTGGAATGCGGCGCCGGCGTCTATATGCGCGGGCTGGCGCGCGACCTGGCCAAGGCTCTGGGCACGCTCGGGCACGTCGCAGCCCTGCGCCGGCTGCAGGTCGGCCCCTTTAAGGAAGCGGGCGCGATAACGCTGGATAAGCTCCGGGAATTGGGCCATATTCCGCCGCCCATAACGCCGGTCGAGACCGTGCTGGACGACATCCCGGCATTGGCCGTGACCGGCGCCGAGGCGAGCCGTTTACGCAGCGGGCAATCCATCGCTCTTCTGCGCCGCGCCGATCTGGCAAGGCTGGAAAGCCTGAAGGACGGCGCCGAGCTCTGCGTCATGGCGGAAGGCCGCGCGGTCGCGCTGGCCAAACGCGACGGAGCGACGGTCAGCCCGGTGCGCGTGTTCAATCGGGTTCAGGAAGGAGATGACGATGTCGGTTTCGGCTGACCGCAAGCAGGAAATCGTAAAGCAATACGCCACCAAGACCGGCGACACGGGCTCGCCCGAGGTCCAGGTGGCGATCTTGAGCGAGCGCATCAAGAATCTGACCGACCATCTGGGCTCGCACGTCAAGGATCACCATTCGCGCCGCGGACTTCTGGTCATGGTGGGCCAGCGCCGCCGGCTGCTCGACTATCTCAAACGCAAGGACGCCAAGCGGTACGAGGGTTTGATCGATCGCTTGGGGCTGCGCCGCTGATCGCGGCGCTTCGGGCCGGGCCGTAAGGGACATGAGCCCTATGACGACCGGCTTGCCGTGCACGGCACGGCGACTGGCGGACATTCGCCGCGCGCATGGCCGCAAGCGCCCATGGTGGGCGCCTTCGGCGGCGCGCGCCTGCCGCCTTATAGGCGCGTTGCGCAATCCGGCGCCGCGCCTTTCGGACGTGGAAGGACGTTAAGAGCGATGTTCAATGTTTTCCGCAAGGAGCTGGAGTGGGGCGGACGCCGCCTGGTGCTGGAAACCGGCAAGATGGCGCGCCAGGCCGACGGCGCGGTGCTGGCGACCTATGGCGAGACCGCGGTGCTGTGCGCCGTGGTCGGCATGCGCGAGCCCAAGGCGGGCGTGGATTTCTTCCCGCTCTCCGTGCATTACCAGTAAAAGACCTTCGCCGCGGGCAAGATCCCCGGCGGCTTCTTCAAGCGCGAAGGCCGGCCAAGCGAGAAAGAGGTGCTGACCTCGCGCCTGATCGACCGGCCGATCCGCCCGCTGTTCATGGAGGGCTTCCGCAACGAAACCCAGGTCATCTGCACGGTGCTGAGCCACGATCTGGAGAACGATCCCGACATCGTGGCCCTGGTCGGCGCCTCCGCCGCGCTCACCATCTCGGGCATCCCGTTCCTGGGGCCGATCGCCGCCGCGCGGGTCGGCTATTTCGACGGCCAGTACAAGCTCAATCCCCAGCGCGACGAGATGCCCAACTCGGCGCTCGACCTGGTGGTCGCCGGCACCACCGAGGGCGTGCTGATGGTCGAGTCCGAGGCCAAGGAGCTGCCCGAGGACGTGATGTTGGGCGCCGTGATGTTCGGCCACCGGCAGTTCCAGCCCGTGATCGAGGCGATCGTGCAATTGGCCGAGGCCTGCGCCAAGGAGCCCTGGCCCGTGCCCAAGGAGGACGCGGCCGCCAAGGCGCTGCGCGCGCGCGTGAAGGAACTGGCCGAGGCGGGGCTGAAGGACGCCTATTCCATCACCGCCAAGCAGGCGCGCCAGGACAAGGTGGCCGCGGTCAAGTCGGCGGCGCTGGCGGCGCTCGGCGAGCCCGCGCCCGATTCCAACCTGTTCGGCGGCATCTTCAAGGACCTGGAAAGCGCGGTCGTGCGCGGCGCGGTGCTGGCCACCGGCAAGCGCATCGACGGCCGCGACGGCAACACGGTGCGCCCGATCGTCTGCGAAGGCGGCGTGCTGCCGCGCGCGCCCGGCTCGGCGCGGTTCACCCGCGGCGAAACCCAGGCGCTGGTGGTGGCCACGCTGGGCACCGGCCAGGACGAGCAGATCATCGACGCGCTCGACGGCGAATACCGCGAGCACTTCCTGCTGCACTACAACTTCCCGCCCTATTCGGTGGGCGAGGCGGGGCGCATGGGCTCGCCGGGACGGCGCGAGATCGGCCACGGCAAGCTCGCCTGGCGCGCGGTGCATCCCCTGCTGCCCGCCAAGGAAGCGTTCCCCTATACCTTGCGCGTGGTGTCCGAGATCACCGAGTCCAACGGCTCGTCGTCGATGGCCTCGGTGTGCGGGTCGTCGCTGGCGATGATGGACGCGGGCGTGCCGCTGCCGCGGCCGGTCGCGGGCATCGCCATGGGCCTGATCAAGGAGGACAGCGGCGTCGCCGTGCTCAGCGACATCATCGGCGACGAGGACCACCTCGGCGACATGGACTTCAAGGTGGCGGGCACCGAAAGCGGCATCACCGCGCTGCAAATGGACATCAAGATCACCTCGATCACCGAGGCGATCATGAAAACCGCGCTGGCCCAGGCCAAGGAAGGGCGCATGCACATCCTGGGCGAGATGCGCAAGGCGATCGACCACGCCCGCGAGGCGGTCAGCGCCAACGCCCCGCGCATCACGATCATCACCATCCCCAAGGACAAGATCCGCGAGGTGATCGGCACCGGCGGCAAGGTGATCCGCGAGATCACCGAGGTGACCGGCGCCAAGATCGACATCGAGGACGACGGCACCATCAAGGTGGCGGCAGTCGACGAAAAGGCCGCCCAGGCCGCGATCGACTGGATCCGCAATATCGTGGCCGAGCCGGAATTGGGCGTCATCTATAGCGGCAAGGTCGTGAAAGTGGTCGATTTCGGCGCCTTCGTTAACTTCCTGGGCGCCCGCGACGGCCTGGTCCATATCAGCGAACTGGCCGCCGACCGGCGTCCACAGACCGTGGACGAGGTGGTAAAATTGGGCGACACGGTGAAGGTCAAGGTCATCGGCTTCGACGACCGCGGCAAGGTCAAGCTCAGCATGAAGCAGGTGGACCAGGCCACGGGGGCCGATCTGGGCGGACCGGTCAGCAGCCAGCCGGAACGCTCGCGCCGCCCGCCCCAGCGTTTCGCGCGCTAGGGGCCTGAGGAAACGCCCCGGGGCCGGCCCCGGGGCGGCGGACAGGAATGAAACGGGCGGGCGTCGCGGCGGCAAGGCGCGAGGGAGGACAGCCGCGTTGCGGGACTTGAAGCCTTTGGTCATATCGGGCCGCGAGGTCATGCCGCTGGTCGAGGGCGGCAAGGGCATCTCCGTGTCCAATGGCGAAAGCTCGGGCGCGTGGGCGGCCTCGGGCGGCGTCGGCACTTTCTCGGGCGTCAACGCCGACAGCTACGACGCCGAAGGCAAGCTGATCCGCCAGGAGTATTACGGGCGCACGCGGCGCGAGCGCCATGAGGAACTGATCGCCTACGCCATCAAGGGCGGCATCAACCAGGCGCGCATCGCCTGGGAGCGCGCCTCGGGCCTGGGCCGCATCCACATGAACGTGCTGTGGGAGATGGCGGCGGCCGAACGCGTGCTGCACGGCGTGCTGGAAGGCGCCAAGGGCCTGATCCACGGCGTCACCTGCGGCGCAGGCATGCCCTATCGCATCGCCGAGATCTCGGCGTCCTACGGCGTCTACTACTACCCGATCATCAGCAGCGCGCGGGCGTTCCGCGCGCTGTGGAAGCGCGCCTACCACAAGTTCCGCGAATACCTGGGCGGCGTGGTGTACGAGGATCCGTGGCTGGCGGGCGGGCATAACGGCATTACCAACAGCGAGGATCCGGAAAAGCCGGAAAATCCCTATCCGCGCGTGGCCGAGCTGCGAAAGCTGATGGTCGAATTCGGCCTCAAAGACACGCCGATCTTCATGGCCGGGGGCGTGTGGTTCTTGAGGGAATGGGAGCATTGGCTCGACAATTCCGAAATCGGCCCGGTCGCCTTCCAGTTCGGCACGCGGCCGCTATTGACCCAGGAAAGCCCGATCTCGCCGGCCTGGAAGCGCAAGCTGATGACGCTCAACGAAGGCGACATCTACCTCAACCGCTACAGTCCCACCGGCTTCTATTCCTCGGCGGTCGAGAACGATTTCCTGCGCCGGATGAAGGGCCGCTCCGAGCGCCAGATCGCCTACACGGTCGACCGGGTGGGCGCGCACATGACGGAGCTGGAGATCGGCGCGCGCAAGCGCGTGGTGTACGTGGCGCCGAGCGACCGCGAGCGCGCGCTCGGCTGGATCGCGCAGGGCTACACCGAGGGCCTGCGCACGCCCGACTCGACGCTGATTTTCGTCGGCCCCGCCGAGGCCGAGGAAATCCGCATCGACCAGATCAACTGCATGGGCTGCCTGTCGGCCTGCCAGTTCTCGAACTGGGCGCAGAACGAAAACGCCACCACCGGCAAGAAGACCGACCCGCGCTCCTATTGCATCCAAAAAACCCTGCAGGACATCGCGCATACCGACGACATCGAAAACCAGCTGATGTTCGCCGGCCACAACGCCTTCCGCTTCAAGGACGATCCGTTCTACGCCAACGGCTTCATCCCCACGGTCAAGCAGCTGGTCGCGCGTATCAGGACCGGAGATTAACAAGTTAAATTCGATATTTAACCCATCAGTTTGACTTGTTCCAAATTCGTCCATATATAGGTTTCATGACCGGGCATCGCCCCTATGCGCGCGCGCTGGATCGTTTGAAGTCCGTCGGCCTCAGGCCCACGCGCCAGCGCTTGGCCCTGGCCAAGCTTCTGTTCGACGGCGGCGACCGGCATGTCTCGGCCGAAGCCCTGCACGACGAGGCGGCGGCGGCGGCGATGCGCGTCAGTCTCGCCACGGTCTACAACACGCTGCACCAGTTCACCGCCGCCGGCTTGTTGCGCGAAGTCGTGGTCGAGCCGGGCCGGGCCTATTTCGACACCAACACCTCGGACCATCACCATTTCTATCATCCCGCCGACGGGCGGCTCGAGGACATCTCCGGCGACCGCCTGTCGGTCGCCACGCTGCCGTCGCCGCCCGCGGGCACGGCGATCGAGCGCGTCGACGTGATCATCCGGGTTAGGAACGCCGCGCGCTAACCGGCCGGCGGCCAGGTTCCGCCGTTTTAATTATAATTATTCTAATCTATTGACTAAGGCCTTTTCAGGGCCTATAAACATATCAGGCGCGCGAGGCGCCGATTACGTGGGCGAGCTGCAAGTTCAGACAAGGACGAGGAGGGATCGATGGCCGCACTCAAAGGCAGCAAGACCGAAGGCAACCTGAAGGCCGCGTTCGCCGGCGAAAGCCAGGCCAACCGCCGCTATCTCTATTTCGCGCAGAAGGCCGACGTCGAGGGCTACAACGACGTCTCCGCCGTGTTTCGCTCCACCGCCGAGGGCGAAACCGGCCACGCGCACGGGCATCTGGAGTTCCTGGAAGCCGTGGGCGATCCGGCCACGGGCCTGCCGATCGGCAACACGGCGCAGAACCTGAAGGCCGCGATCGCGGGCGAAACGCACGAATACACGGATATGTATCCGGGCATGGCGCGCACCGCCCGCCAGGAAGGCTTCGACGAAATCGCCGACTGGTTCGAGACGCTCGCCAAGGCCGAGAAGTCCCACGCCGGCCGGTTCCAGAAGTCGCTCGACACGCTCGGCTAGGCGATCGAGCGGGCCAACTCGTCCGGCCGCCGGAATCCGCCGCGGTTGGCGCGCGGATTTCGGCGCCGCCGGGCGCCGCGTTCTCTTCCAAGCAACCATGGGCGGCAGGCGCGACTGTCGCGCGGCCGGGGTGAACATACATGCGCGAAGGCAGCCTGGAAGCGCCGACCCGCCATCCCCTGGGGTGGCAGGACCCCGGCTTCTACGACGAAGCCAAGCTCGAAGCCGAGCTCAGGCGGGTGTTCGACATCTGCCACGGCTGCCGGCGCTGCTTCAATCTCTGCGACTCGTTCCCGCGGCTGTTCGACCTGATCGACACCTCGCCGAACGAGACGCTCGACGAGGTGCCGAGCGCGGAATTCA
>JBQTIS010000552.1:0-7717 GCA_052387895.1 Rhodospirillales bacterium
GTAGCCCTCCCACTCAGGCTCGAGCGGGGTGACGTTGACGATGATGCCGCAGCGCGCATAGGTGGACTTGCCCAGGCAAATGACCAGCACGTCGCGCGGCACGCGGAAATACTCGACCGTGCGGCCGAGCACGAAGCTGTTGGGCGGGACGATGCACACATCCTGCTTGCGGTCGACGAAGCTCTGGGCCGAGAACGCCTTGGGATCGACCAGCGCGTTGTCGACGTTGGTGAACAGCTTGAACTCGTCGGCCACGCGCGCGTCGTAGCCGAACGAGGAAAGCCCGTACGAGATCACGCCCTCGCGCCTGATGCCGTCCACGAACGGCTCGATCATCTTGTGCTTGACGGCCTGCTCGCGGATCCAGTGGTCGGGCATCACCGGCATATGGCGGGGTCTCCCTGGGGATCGGATGGCGCCTTAGTAGCGGACTGGCAGTGGCGTCTCAAGCGCCGCCGTCCTTCGGCGCCGGGGGCTTGGAATCAAGGGCTTCCGGCGGGCTTGCCGACTTATCCCCATCGCCTTCCAGCGCGCGCGCGCGCTGCTTTCGGCGGGCCAGATTCGCGCGCAGCGCCGCGGCTTCGCGCCGGCGCCGGACGGAAAGCGCCGCCGCGCCAGATTTGGAAAGGGTGGGCTTGCCGGTCATCGCCATGGGGCAGAATGGCATGGGGATGGGGCGGAGTTAAGGCGGCGCGTGGACAGGTTGTAGATTTTGGGCTTGGTCCTTCGACAGGCTCAGGATGAGGCCAAAAATCCAGCCCTCATGCTGAGCCTGTCGAAGCATGAGAGCCAAAAAAGCAGCCCTGGGGAGCCGGTTGCGCCCGATTCCCGCCTATACTATGGTCCCGCGCCGTTTCGAGCCGGCCCATGCGACCGGCCGCATCGGGCGCCGCCGTAGCTCAGTGGCAGAGCACACCCTTGGTAAGGGTGGGGTCGCGTGTTCAATTCACGCCGGCGGCACCAGCCCCGAGAGGCGCATGGCTTCCTCGCAGACCGATCCCTCCAACGAATGGGCAGGCTGGTTCCGGTGCAAGGAGTTCAGCCAGGACTGGACTTCGCCGCATTTCCCGGTCTGGTCGCGCGTGCTTCAGGACTGGCGCGCGAAGCCCGTCGAGGCGCTGGAGATCGGCTCGTGGGAGGGGCGCTCGGCCGTGTTCTTCCTCGAATTCATGCCCAAGTGCCGGCTGGTGTGCGTCGACACCTTCGCCGGCAGCCCCGAACACCTGGAAAACCCGGATTGGCGCGCCAATCTGCCGCTGATCGAGAAGCGCTTCGACGCCAACACCGCCGCCTACAAGGGGCGGGTCGAGAAAATCCGTCTAAATTCCGTGGCGGCGCTGGACGGGCTAAGCAAAGCCAAGCGTGGCTTCGACCTTATCTATGTCGACGGCAGCCACCGGCGCGACGACGTGCTGGTCGATACACTGCTGTCCTGGCCGATGCTCAAACCGGGCGGAAGGCTGATCTGGGACGATTATGGCGGCGGCAAGCGATTGCCCGACGCCGAGCGCGTGCAGCCTGCGGTCGATCTGTTCATGGACATCCACGGCGGCGAGTGCCGCGAGCTGCATCGCGGTTACCAGATCATAGTCGAGAAGACCGCCGCGCCCACGACCGGGCCGTCGGCCCTCCGGCGCCGCATCCGCAAACTGGGCCGGCGCCTGTCGCGGTACTAACCTGAGAGGCCGCAAAAAAAGAAAACCACCAAGGCACAAAGACACCAAGGGAAGATCTGCGCGGCCTTTGGCCGCGCGGCATGATTTCTTGATGCCTTGGCGTCTTGGTGGTTTCTGCGTTTTCAATCGCGCTTCAAGAGACGGTCGACGCCGCGCCTGAGCTTGCGCAGGAATCGGAACGCGCCGCGATGACGCCACGCGATCGCCGCGGCGTCGCCCGCGTACGGCACCTCGGGCGGCGACAGGAACCCGGCGCGCGATTCGAACCACTGCCTCACCGCCGCGTGGCCCAGATCGTAGCCCGTGGTGCGGCCGTAGCGCGCGCCGCGGAAAAAGATGTCCTCGCCCCCGAGAATGCGCTCGAAGATCTGCGCGCGGTCCTTGAAGCGCGGCACGTTGACCTCGGTATGCACCGTGCGCTCGATCTTCTCGACGATCCGGTCGATGCCGCCGAGATAGCTGAAATGCCAGCCGCCGTCGCGCACCTGAACCAGGGGCAGGCCGGTCTCCTTGTCGCGCGTGCGGACCTCCTGGAGGCTGGCGCGGGCGAGCGTGGCGGCCGCGACGGCGCGCGTGCCTTTCCAGATCGGCGCCGAGGTGCAGAGATAATCGCCGTAGAAATAGAACAGCAGCTGGTCGAACACGCGGATGCCCCGGCCCGGATGATTGGCCGCGCCCGCCACGCGGGCGGGATTGGGAATCTCGTCCACGTCCGAGACCATGACGACGTCGTTGGGCGCGGCGTCGCCGAGGCCGCGTTTGAGCTCGATGCGCTGCATGTTCTCACGCTGCCAGTTGCCGGCGCATTGGGCGAAGTCGGCGGCGGTCATGCGGAGGTAGCGGATTTTCGGCATCGCCCAGGCATGGCGGCGGGCGTCGAAACGCAGCGCCTTGGGCGGGCCGGAATGGGTGAGCTCGGCCTCGCCGATCACGAACCAGTCCACCACGTCCCACAGCAGGCGCAGCCGCAGGTCGAGGATCTCCTCGCCGTCATAGGGAAAGCAGTCGAAGATCCGGGGCATCGCCTTGCGCGAAGCGGGGCGGCGGCGCTACGGGTTGCCGGTATAGGCGCGCTGGGTCCAGTCGAGGAAGCGCTTCAGGCCCTCCTCCAGCGTGCGCTCGGGGCGGTAGTCCAGATGCGTCGCCGCCTTGCGCAGATCGGGACAGCGGCGCTGCGGCTCGTCCGCCGGGTAGCTGTCGGGATGCTCGATCTCCTGGCGCTCCAATTTGTGTCCCAGCACAAGCTCTATCGCCTCGACTAGCTGGTGCACCGAGATTTCCGGCGCGGCGCAGCCGATATTGTAGGGCTGGCCCGGCAGGCCCTTGAGGATCGCCAGCAGGAACCCGGTCATCGCGTCGGTGACATAGCAATAGGTGCGCGTCTGCCGGCCCGTGCCGTAGACCCGCAAGGGCCTTCCCGCCTTGATGCAGCTCGCGAAGTTCGGCAGCACGCGGTAATCGGCCTCGCGCATACCGGGCCCGAACACGTTGAACGGGCGGATGCACGTGGTCTCGACGTCGAAGCTGTCGTGGTAGATGTGGCACAGCGTCTCGCCCACGCGCTTGCTTTCGTCGTAGCAGGCGCGCGGGCCCATCGACGATACGTAGCCGCGATAGCTTTCCATGGTCGGCACGTGCGAGGGATCGGGATCGCCGTAGATCTCGCTGGACGAGAAGAAGGCGAAGCGCGCGCGCTTGGCTCGTGCCAGCTCCAACAGGTTGCGCGTGCCGTCGATGGCGACGCCGAGCGTCTCCAGCGGATAGCGCCGGTAATGGAACGGGCTGGCGATCCCGGCGGCGTGGATGACGTAGTCAACCGGCCCGTCCGCGTGGACCGGTTTGCTAACGTCGGCTTCGGCGAAGCGGATATTCGGATCGCCGGCGGTCTCGTCGTCGGGCCGCGTGCCGGTGATCAGGCTGTCCAGCGCCGTCACGCGTGCCGGCGTTTTCAAAACGGACTTGTTCAGCGCCGCGAACACCGCGGTGAAGTAGCGGCCGAGGAACCCCACGGCTCCAGTCAAGAGCACGTGCTTGCCGGCGAAGTCATGGGCGCGCGCGCCCAGGCGCTTAACGATCTCGGCGATGTCGCTGTCGTGATGGGCGGCGGCCACGGATCAATGCCTTTCCAGCGAGGGAAGCGGAACGATGAAATGCCCGCCGCCCTCGCGGAAACGAGCGTGCTTGACCATGATCGACCGAGCGAAATTCCACGCCAAGATCACCGCCTCGTCGGGCTTGCGGTCGTAAAGCGCCTGGGCCGGCAGCACCGGCACGTGCAGCCCGGGGGTATAGAGGCCTTGCTTCCACGCGCTGTCGTCGACCACGAACTCCACCAGCTCGCGCCCGACGCCGAAATGGTACATCAGCGTGGTGGCCTTGGCCGGCGCGCCATAGCCGGCGAAGCGCCGCCCCTGGGACTTGAGCTTCGCCACCAGCGCCAGGAACTCGTCGCGCCGCCGCTCTACGCGCCGGGCGAAGGCGCGGAAGGTCTCGGGCCGGTCCAGCCCGGCCGCCTTCTCCTCGGCGACCATCGCTTCGACCGAGGGCTGGGTCTCGTGCGCCGAGGCGTCGGGCGCGGCCACGGCGCGGATCGACCCGCCATGGGTGTCAACGCGGCGGACGTCGATCAGCCTAAGGCCGTGCGCGGCCAGGAAGCGCTTTAGCGGCGCCACGGAATGATAGGCCAGGTGCTCGTGATAGATCGTGTCGAACAGCAGGTGTCGGATCACGTCGCCGAGATACGACACCTCTAGGGCGAACACGCCCTGGGGCGCCAGCAGCCGGCGCACCCCCTCGGCGATGCCATCGAGGTCGTCGGCATGGGCGAACACGTTGTTGGCGGTGACGAGATCGGTGGCCCCGTGCGCGGCCCTGATTTCATCGGCCAGGGCCGAGTCGAAGAAACGCTCCAGCGTCGGCACGCCGGCCTCGGCGGCTTGCTTGGCGATGGCGCCGGCCGGATCGACCCCCAGCACGCGGTGGCCGAGGGCCTGGAACTGCTTCAGCAGCGTGCCGTCGTTCGAGCCAATATCGACCGTGAAGCCCGCGTTCCCCCTGGGCATGAACCGCGCCTGCATGTCCTCGGCGTAGCGGCGGAAATGCTCGACGAACACCGGCGAGGTCCCCGAGACATAGACGTAATTGCGGAACAGGATCTCGGGATCCACCACGTCGGGCAGCTGCGCGTGGGCGCAGTCGCCACACAGATGCAGGTCGAGCGGGAACGCGGCTTGCGCCTCGCCCAGCTTTTCCTTCGTCACGAAGGCGTTGGCGGGCGGGGTGGGCGTCAGCTGCATCACCTTGTCCAGCGCGGAAGAACCACAGAGCCGGCAGGTGGTCCGCCGCCGGCAGGAAGGCGTCAAGCGTTGCCCCGGCCGGCCGGCCGCGGCACGATGTTGGGCACACGCACCACGTCGGATTCGTACACTTCCTGCGCGCGGCTGTTGCGGCCGAGGGTGAGAAAGCTGGTGTCAACCGGGAACACCATGGCATGCTCGACCATCGGCGGCGTGAAGAAGGTCTGGCCTTCCTTGACGATAACCTTGCGCGGCTTGTCCTTGCTGCCGACGGGACGGTGCCAGTACTCGATGCGGCCGCTGAGCACGTAGCAGAAATGCCAGTCCGTCTTGTGGTAGTGGTTGGCGCGCACCGTGCCGGCGCGCGAGTGGATCAGCACGCAGCTTTTCATCGGCAGATCGACCAGCGGCTGGATTTCGCCGCGCTCGTCGACATGCGGCTTTTCCATCGCCACCACCACCCCTTGCGGCCAATGGGCCTTCTCGGCCTCGGTCAGGGGCGCGATCGTGCGGTCGAGGGGGCTGGCCATGGCGGGTCCATCCAAACGGCGTGCGGTGGCGAAGGGGGGACTTATAGCCCTTTTGCAGGCTGCGTTGAAAGCGTTTCGGCGGGTGTGGAAAGGGGGGGTAACGCCTTGTTTCACCAGCTTTTCCACAGGGTTGAGACCGAGCGGAACCGGGCGCGTGGCACCGCCCGATACCCCACTTGCATCGAAACCATAGGGTCTCGGCATTTCAAAGCCGGGCCCGGCGCCCGCATGGTCTCCATCGCCGCCTGAACCCCGGCGGTTCCCCTAACCCGTTCGATGGAGACCTAGATGAAGACCACCTCCGTGATGATCGCGTCGGCCGTCGCCGCCGCCCTGTCGCTGGCGTCCACCATGGCCGTCGCGCAGGAGAAGAAGGCCGAGAAGTGCTATGGCATCGTCAAGGCCGGCAAGAACGACTGCCAGACCGCGGCGTCCAGCTGCGCCGGCACGTCCAAGAAGGATGCCCAGGCCGACGCCTGGCTCTACGTCCCGGCCGGCACCTGCGCCAAGATCGTGGGCGCCTCGCTCGAGCCGAAGAAGGGCTAACCCGCTCCTCCCCCGAAGACTTGGTGGGACGTCACGACCATGTCGCGCTTCTCCACGCGCCCGGCCGGAGTGGGCCTGCGCGCGGCGCATCACGACGCGGCCGCGGCGTCCCGACCTTCGGTGGGCTTCTACGAAATCCACGCCGAGAACTACATGGGCGGCGGCGCCCAGCGCCGGACGCTCGAACGCTTGCGCCGCGACTATCCGCTTTCCATCCACGGCGTCGGCTTATCGCTCGGCAGCGCCGAAGGGATAGACAAAAGTCATCTCGGGCGCATCTGCGAACTGATCGCCGCGCTTGACCCGTGGCTGGTGTCGGAACACTTGGCTTGGAGCGTGAACGGCGGAGTCTATCACAACGACCTTTTGCCGCTGCCCTATACCGAAGAGGCGCTGGACGCGCTCGCCGCCAACGTCGCGCGCATGCAGGACGGCATCGGCCGCCGCGTGCTGATCGAGAATCCCTCCACTTACCTGCGCTACGCCCACTCGCCGATCCCCGAGCCCGAGTTCCTGGCGGCGCTGACCCGGCGCACCGGAGCGGGAGTGCTGCTCGACGTCAACAACATCCACGTCTCGGCCGTCAATCACGGCTTCGGCGCGGCCTGGGCCGAAGCCTATATCGCCGCGATCCCGCATGAGGAGGTGGGCGAAATCCACCTCGCCGGCCACCATCGCACGGTCGAGGACGGCGTTGAAATCCTGATCGACGACCACGGCTCGCCGGTCGCCGACGCCGTGATCGCGCTCTACGCCCGCGCCGTGCGCCGCTTTCCCGACGCGCCTACCCTGGTGGAATGGGACAGCAACATCCCCGCGTTCGACGTGCTGGTGGCCGAGGCCCGCCGCGCCGACCGCGCGCGCTTTTCCGCGCTGAACGAGAATGCCGATGCCCAGGCTGCATGAAATCCAGCGCGAGTTCTCGCGCTACCTGCTCGGCGGCGCGCCCGATCGTATCGCCGCGTCGATCCGCCGGGACCGGCTCGCGGGCGCGCAGCGCGCACAGATCTATCGCAACCATCTGCGCATCACGCTGACGGAGGCGCTGGGCGCCAATTTCCCGGTAGTGGCGCGGCTGGTCGGCCCTGATTACTTCGCAGCCGCGGCGCGGCGCTTTATCGAGGCGCACCCGCCCAGTCAGCCCGTGTTGGCGGAATACGGCGCCGAGTTCCCGTCCTTCCTCGAAACCCTGCCGCATGCGCCCGACTATCTGGGCGACGTGGCGCGGCTTGAATGGGCGTTGAACGCCGCCGCCCACGCTCCCAGTGTGCCCGCGCTCGATGCCGGAACGGTCGAACGCGGCGCGCTGCAATCGCTGAGCCTCAGGCCGCACCCCGCGACGCGGCTTTTGGTCTCGGCCTATCCGGTCCACCGCATCTGGCGGGCGAACCAGCCCTCCGCCGATCCGGGCGAAACCGTGGACCTCGGCGAAGGCGGCGTGGCGCTGCTGATCTGGCGGCGCGGCGCCGAGGCGATGTTCCGGGCGCTGGGCGAAGCGGACCACCGCTTCACCGCCGCGCTTCTGGCCGGCGCGCGCTTGAGCCGCGCGGCCGCGATGGCGCTCAAAGCCGACGCGCTGTTCGACCTCGCCGCCATGCTCGGCTTCCTGCTCGGCGAGCGGATCTTCCTCGACCCGACCGCCCAAGGAGAATCGCCGTGACCGCCTACG
>JBQTIS010000553.1:0-4257 GCA_052387895.1 Rhodospirillales bacterium
GTTCAATATGGCGTGCGCCGCGACGACCATCTCGTCGATTTCGACGAGGTCGAGCGACTAGCGAAGGAGAACAAGCCGACGCTGATCATCGCCGGCGGCTCGGCCTATCCGCGCCTGCTCGATTTTCCCCGCTTCCGCAAGATCGCCGACGCGGCGGGGGCCTATCTGATGGTGGACATGGCGCATTTCGCGGGGCTGGTGGCCGGCGGCGCGCACCCCAGCCCGCTGCCGCACGCGCATGTCGTCACCACCACGACGCACAAGACGCTGCGGGGCCCGCGCGGCGGCATGATCCTCTCGGCCGATCCCGAGCTGGGCAAGAAGATCAATTCGGCCGTGTTCCCGGGCCTGCAAGGCGGGCCGCTGATGCATGCGATCGCCGCCAAGGCCGTGGCGTTCGGCGAGGCGCTCGAGCCCTCGTTCCGCGCCTACGCGCGCCAGGTCGTGGACACCGCGCGCGCGCTCGCCGCCACGCTCCAGGCCCGCGGCTTCGACATCGTCGCGGGCGGCACCGACACGCACCTGATGCTGGTCGACCTGCGCTCGAAGAAGCTGACGGGCAAGGCCGCGGAAGAATCGCTGGGCCGCGCGCACCTGACCTGCAACAAGAACGGCGTGCCGTTCGATCCCGAGAAGCCGACGGTCACCTCCGGCATCCGGCTCGGCACGCCGGCCGGCGCCACGCGCGGCCTCGGCGTCGCCGAGTTCCGGCGCGTGGGCGAGCTGGTCGCCGATGTGCTCGACGCGCTGGCTTGCGGCAACGGCGACAATTCCGCGGCCGAGGCCAAGGCCCGGGCGGCGGTGTTCGAGTTGTGCCGGCGCTTTCCGATCTACGGCTAGGTTGGCCCGGGCGGGAACGGGGAAGCGGATAGAGGGGGGAGACGGGGGATGCGCTGTCCATTTTGCGGCCACGACGATACCCAGGTGAAGGACTCGCGACCGACCGAGGACAACTCGGCGATCCGGCGGCGGCGGTTCTGCCCGAACTGCGGCGCTCGCTTCACCACGTTCGAGCGCATCCAGCTGCGCGAGCTGACGGTGATCAAGAAGAACGGCCAGCGCGAACCGTTCGACCGCGACAAGCTGGCGCGCTCGATGACCACGGCGCTGCGCAAGCGGCCGGTCGAGCCCGAACGCGTCGAGCGCGTGATCAACGGCATCGTGCGGCGCCTGGAGAGCTCGGGCGAGAGCGAAATCCCGGCCACTTCGATCGGCGAGGCGGTGATGGAGGCGCTGAAGACGCTCGACCCGGTCGCCTATGTGCGCTTCGCCTCGGTGTACCGGAATTTCCGCGACACCGCGGACTTCGAGGATTTCGTCGGCAAGCTCGGCGACTCGAAGGAATAGGAAGGGCGTTCGGCGGTCAGCCGCCCGCTTTCAGCCGGAGAGCGTTGCTGACCGCTGATGGCTGACGGCTGATGGCTACTTCCTTCACCCCCGACGACCGCCGCCTGATGCGGGGCGCGCTGGCGCTGGCGCGGCGCGGGCTGGGCCGGGTCTGGCCCAATCCGGCGGTCGGCTGCGTGATCGTGAAAGACGGCGCCGTGGCGGGCCGCGGTTGGACCCAGCCCGGCGGGCGGCCGCATGCCGAGACCGAGGCGCTGAAGCGGGCCGCATCCGCGTCGCGCGGGGCCACGGTCTATGTCACGCTCGAGCCTTGCTCGCATCGCGGCCAGACCCCGCCCTGCGCCGACGCGTTGATCGCGGCCGAGGTCGCGCGCGTGGTCGCGGCGGTCGAGGATCCCGATCCGCGCGTGAGCGGCGAAGGGCTCGCGGCGCTGCGCCGGGCCGGCATCGCCGTGGACGCCGGGCTTTGCGCGGAGGAAGCGCGCGAGGTCAACCTGGGCTTCTTCACCCGCGTCGCCCTGGGGCGGCCGATGGCGACCCTCAAGCTCGCCACCTCGCTCGACGGCCGCATCGCCGCGCCGGGCGGCGACAGCAAATGGATCACCTCGCCCGAGGCGCGCCAGCGCGCCCATCTCATGCGCGCGATGCACGACGCCGTCATGATCGGCATCGAAACCGCGCTCGCGGACGATCCCCTTCTCACCTGCCGCCTGCCGGGCATGGAGGATCGCAAGCCCGTGCGCGTGGTGATGGACAGCCAGGCCCGGCTGCCGCTGGCGGGCAACCTGGCGCGCTCCGCCGCCGCCCATCCCGTCTGGGTCGTCGCGAGCGGACAAGCGGACATCCATCGCGCGGCCGCGCTGGAGCGGGCGGGCGTCAAGCTGCTGCGCGTCGTGCCCGGACCGGACCACCGGCCCGATCCCGCGCGCGCGTTCGCCATGCTGGGCGCCCAGGGTCTCACGCGCGTGCTGGTCGAGGGCGGCGGGCGGCTGGCCGCGTCGCTGCTCAAGGCCGGGCTGATCGACCGCCTGGTGTGGTTCCGCGCGCCGATCGTGCTGGGTGGCGACGGCGTGCCGGCGGTCGCGGACTTGGACATCGGCGCGATGGCGCAGGCGTTCGGATTCCAGCGCCGCGCGGCCGCGGCGGTCGGCCCCGATCTCATGGAAAGCTACGTCCGGTCGGGCTAATCTCGCCGCCATGTTCACCGGAATCGTCACCGCTATCGGGCGCGTCAGGCGCGTCGCGGACGCGCGCAGGGGACGGCGCGTCGAGTTCGAAATCGCCGGCGGCCGCAAGCCGCCGCCGATCGGCGCGTCGGTCGCCTGCGCCGGCTGCTGCCTCACCGTGGTCGCCGGGGGCAAGGACTGGTTCGCCGCCGACGTGTCGGCCGAAACTTTGGCCAAGACCACGCTCGGCTCGTGGCGGCCGGGCGCGCGCGTGAACTTGGAGCGGCCCTTGCAGATGGGCGGCGAATTGGGCGGGCACGTCGTCGCGGGCCATGTCGACGGCGTCGGCAGGCTTATGTCGCGCCGCGCCGAGGGCGCGTCGATCCGCCTGGTCATCGCCGTGCCGCGCGCGCTCGGCCGGTTCCTGGCGCCCAAGGGCTCGATCGCCGTCGACGGCGTGTCGCTTACCGTGAACCAGGTCGCGGACGGGGGCAGGAACGCCGCCTTCGGCGTCAACGTGATTCCGCACACCGCCCGGGTCACGACCCTGGGGACTCTCAGGCGCGGGGACCGGGTGAATGTGGAAATCGACATGCTCGCGCGCTATGGTGCGCGGCTCGCCGAAACGGCGGCGGATGGACATGCGCGAAACGCAGCCCCAGCGGCCGCAGGAACGGCGCGAAAGTCATGACGCAGGAAACGAACGGCAATCCGCATATCATGGTGGTCGAGGCGCGGTTCTACGAGGACCTGGCCGACGAGCTGGCGAAGGGCGCGGTCGCCGCGCTCGAGCAGGCCCAGGCGACTTACGAGCGCGTCGCCGTGCCGGGCGCGCTGGAAATTCCCGCCGCCATCCAGATCGCGGTCAAGTCGATGGAGGTCCGCGCCACCGCGCGGCGGCGCTACGACGGCTATCTGGCGCTGGGCTGCGTGATCCGCGGCGAGACCACGCACTACGACCATGTCTGCGCCGAGAGCATACGCGGGCTGCAGGACCTGGCGCTGCGCCACACGCTGGCCCTGGGCATGGGCATCCTTACCTGCGAGAACCGCGACCAGGCCTGGGCGCGCGCCAGCGTGGCCAAAAGCAATTTGGGCGGCCGCGCCGCGCGCGCCTGCCTGCGCATGATCGAGGTCAAGCGCTACTTCCATCTCT
Organism: Rhodospirillales bacterium; assembly: GCA_052387895.1. Classification (GTDB taxonomy): domain Bacteria; phylum Pseudomonadota; class Alphaproteobacteria; order JAEULC01; family JAEULC01; genus JAEULC01. The sequence continues at coordinate 3,670 of JBQTIS010000553.1, forward strand.
GGCCGCGGTGAGCGCCGCGATGCCGCCGGCCGGCCCGAAAAAAACCCCGTCCCGGCGGCCGATGGCGAAGAACGCGCCGGCGGGCAAGCGCAGCGCCGCGCGCCTGGCCGCGGTGCAGGCGCTGTACCAGCTCGACATCAGCGGCGGGCGCGTCGGCGAGGTCGTGCGTGAATTCATCGAGCACCGCCTGGGCCGCGAGTTGGACGGCGAGCAGTACGCCGGCGCCGACGAGGAACTGTTCAAGGCGCTGGTCGAAGGCGCGGCGGCGGCGCGCGAGGAGCTCGACAACATGATCGCGGCCGTGCTGCCCGAGACCTGGCCGCTGGATCGGCTGGAATCGATCTTGCGGCAGATTCTGCGCTGCGGCGTGTTCGAACTGGCCGAACAGAAGCTGGTCCCCGCGCCGGTGGTGATCAGCGAGTATGTCGGCGTGGCCGACGCGTTCTACGCGGGCAAGGAGCCGGGCATGGTGAACGCCGTGCTCGACCGCCTGGCGCGCGACCTGCGCCCGGGCGAGGGCAAACGTGCCGAAACGCCGCGCACGCTTAAGTAGGCCGGGCGGATCGACGCCCGGCCGGCGCGCCGCGA
>JBQTIS010000554.1:0-5856 GCA_052387895.1 Rhodospirillales bacterium
ATGAAGTCCACGAACCGGTTGAAGTCCTTGACGACATCGACGCCGTCGAGGAAGCCGGGGTTGGTGGTGAAGTCGAACGTGTCGCCGCCGCCGCCGCCGAACATGGTGTCGTCGTTCGCGCCGCCGACCAACGAGTCGTCGCCGCCGCCGCCGCGCAACAGGTCGTTGCCGACCTCGCCGAACAGCATGTCGTTGCCGGCGTCGCCGCTCAACGTATCGCCGCCGTCGCCGCCGTTGACCACGTCGTCGCCGGACCCGCCGGCGATCGTGTCGACCCCGCTGTCGCCGCCGCCGGTGATGGTGTCGTTGCCTTCGTTGCCGAAGATCACGTCGGCGTCATCGCCGCCGTCGAGCGTGTCTTCGCCGGCCCCGCCGAACAGCGAATCCTTGTTGGCGCCGCCATCCAGCGTGTCGTTGCCGTTGCCGCCGCGCAGCGTGTCGTTCTCGGTGCCGCCGTCGAGCACGTCGTCGCCGGTGTCGCCGTTGAGCTGGTCCTTGCCCGAGCTGCCGTCCAGCGACTCGTTGCCGGCGCCGCCGGACAGGAAGTCGTCCTGGGTGCCGCCGTCGAGCGTGTCGTCGCCGTTGTAGCCGAACAGCTTGTCGGCCTCGGACCCGCCATCCAGCGTGTCGTTGCCGTTGCCGCCGTTCAGCGTGTCGTTGTTCTCGTCGCCCATCAGGACGTCGTCGCCGGCGCCGCCGTTGATCGTGTCGTTGCCGGCGTTGCCGTTGACGGTATCGGCCTGGCCGCCCACGCCGGCCGAGTTGGAGCCGAAGTATTGGTCGGCGCCGAAGTCGAGGACTGCGACGGCGGCCGTATAGTCGTTGTTGACGGTGACCTTGTCGTTGCCCGGGCTGAACGGCGGCCCGAACGCGTCGCTGTCGATCACGAAGTCGTCCGCGGCCGACACCGAGTTGATGGAAATCGTGCTGCTCGCCGAACTGGCAGTAAACGTGAAGGTAGCCATCGTTCCTCTCCTCAAACCGAGCGCGGAACGTCTACCTGACTACCACTGCCGGACGGAGGCCGGGCCTAGTTCCTGCCCAGCCATATTTGAGGCGACTATAGCGAACTGAAAATCGTTTGACCAGCGGATTCCGATAGTTTGTCGTATTTTTCTGATTCAATTCCGCGAAATTATCGCCGAACTGGCAAAAAACTAGCGACGAATCAACAGTTTATGTATTAACCATACTCGCCTAGGAGGCGAGTTTCTCTCGAATCCGTTCGATTACCGCCGCCCAATCCCCTGGCCGTTCCTGGCGGAAAAGCGTGGCGGAACGGTACCATGGGCTATCCGCCCGGTCCACCAGCCAGCGCCAGTCCGCCGCGTAGGGGAGCAATATCCACACCGGGCGATCGAGCGCGCCGGCGAGGTGCGCCACCGCGGTGTCCACGGCGACGGTCAGGTCGAGCGCCGCGATGCAGGCGGCGGTGTCGGCGAAGTCGGCGAACAGGTGGCCCAGTTTCTCGACCCCCTCGCCGCCCGGCGCGCGGGCCAGATCGTCCGCCGCCGGTCCGACCTGCAATGAGTAGAAGCAAACCCGCTCCAGCCCCAGCAACGGGGCGAGCAAAGCGGGGTCGAGCGAGCGCCTGCGATCGTTGCTGTAGGAGGGATTGCCGGCCCAAGCCAGCCCGACCGACAGGCCGGGCCTGGCCGCCAGACGCCGGCGCCATTCCGCCGCGGCGCGCGGATCGGCGGCCAGGTAGGGCGTGTCGGCGGGAATCGTCTCAGGCCGCGTGTCGAATAGCCGCGGCAGGTCCAACAGCGGGCATTGGACGTCGAATTCCGGCAGCGTCTCGCCGGCGGCGACGACCTGGGCGACGGCTTCCATCCCGGCGCTCAGCCGTTTCAGCGACGGCGGCACCTCCAGCACCACGCGCCCGCCGCGCCCGGCGACCAGCTTGGCGTAGCGCAGGGTCTGGATCGTGTCGCCCTGGCCCTGCTCGGCATGCAGCAGGATGGTCCTGCCGCCCAGCGCCGCGCCGTCCCAAGCCGGCTTGGCGAGGTCGCGCCTGGTGGCGGCGAATTCCTTCAGCCGCCAGCGCCAGGCGTATTCGCGCCAGCCGCGCTCGAACCGGCCGGCGCGCAACAGGCTCAGCCCCAAGGTGAAGTGCAAGTCGGGATCGTCCGGCGCGGCGGCGAGCGCGGCCTCGAACGCCGCCAGCGCCTCGTCCGGCCGGCCCAGGTTTTCCAGCGTCATGCCAAGGTTCTTATGCGCCTTCGCCAGCCCCGGGTTCAGCTCCAGCGCGCGGCGCTGGGCGGCCTCGGCCTCGGCGAAGCGGTCGAGCGCGTACAGCGCCGCCCCGCGGTTGACATGGGCCTCGGCCAGCAGCGGGTCGATCGCCAGCGCGCGGCGCTGGTCCTCCAGCGCCTCCTCGGCGCGTTTCTGGGCCAAGAGCACGTTGCCCAGATTGGTGCGCGCCAGGGCATGATCGGGCTGCAGCGCCAGCGCGCGGCGGTACGCCGCCTCGGACTCCCGCCAGCGTTCCAGTTCCTCCAGCGCCCTGCCCAGTCCGAAATGAACCCGCGCGTCGTCCGGCTCGATCGCCAGGGCGCCGCGATAGACCTCGACCGCCTCCTGGGACCGGCCGGCCTTGTGCAGCGTGTTGCCGAGGTTGGTGTGGGCGAGCGTCATGCGCGGCTGGCGCTCGATCGCGGCGCGATAGCAGGCGATCGCCGCTTCGAATTCGCCCTTCCGGCCCAGGACGATGCCCAGGTTGACGCGATGGGCCGCGGCTTCCGGCTCCAGCGCGATGGCCTGGCGCAACAGCGTCTCGGCCTCGGCCAAGTCGCCCTGGCGCGCCCGCGCGACCGCCAGCAGCTGCATCATGCCGGGATGCGCCGGGGCCGCGCGCAAAGCCGGGCGCAGCGACGCCTCGGCCATGTCGGCCTTGCCCTGGGCCAACAGCTCGGCGGCTTGTTTCAGCGCCGCGGCGGAATCGAACCGGCTTTTGCCGGAGCCGGGACTGGCCGCGCTCACGGCACGTTCTGATAGTCGTCCAGCTCCTGCACCCGCGCCTCGGTGGCGCCGGCCAGGCACAGCAGATGCTCCATGCGCTGCACCGCCGGATCGCGGCGCAGCCGGTCGGCCATCCAGACGCAATGCGCGTCGCGATGCGCTTCCCATGCCGCCTGGGTCTTGGCCAAGAGCTCGCCGGCGCGGTTGTCGCCCGCGGCCTTCAGCTTCTGCACGGCGGCGGCCAGCGCCTTGGCCTGCGCCTTCAGCTCGATGTCGGCGCACACCAGGCGTTGCGCGGCGTCGGAGGCGCGGTCCAGGCATTCGAGGCCCTCGGGCGAAAACGCCCTGACCGCGTGCTCCGGGACCAGCGCCAGCATCGCCGCCAGGCAGGCGGCGGGAACGCGGGGGGTTGCGGAAAACGCGCGCATCTCGCCCGCAGTTTAGCGCCCCGGCGCCCCGCGGTCAGCGCCCGTCAGGCCGCGGGATCGGTCAATCGCCCGGATTTCTTCAGCCACCGCACCAGCCCGGCGAGCGCCAAAGCCGCCGCCAGCCCCAGGGCCAGGCCGGTCAACCTGGACGCGGCGGCGGGCCAGCCCTCGGCCGCCAGCGCCTGCCAGGCCAGCACCAGCAGCACCATCGCCACCCAGGAGACGAAGCTGCCATACTCTTTAATGACGAGCCGGCGCCAGTTGAACGACATGCCCGCCACCGCCGGGCCGATCAGGCCGGGCGACGGCCACCAGCGGTTCACGCGCCGGCAGTAGTCCTCGTAGCCGGCGCCGAACTGGCCCCTGAGGTAGCGCTCCTCGGCCGCCACGATGGCGCGGTACGACAAAAGGAAAAACGCGCCGCCGATCAGATAGGCGTAAGGGTTGTTGTGGATCAGGAACACCCCCGCCAGCACCGCGAGGTTGCCGACATAAAGCGGATTGCGCGACGCGGCGAACATCCCCTCCCGCACCAGCTTGGCGGCGAAGATCCGCTTGTCGACGCCGCCGCGCTTTATATAGGCAAGGCCCACCACGGCGGCGCGGAAGGCCTGGCCCGAAAGGCAGACCAGTAGCCCCAGCAGGTCGAGCCATCGGTCCGCCGCCCAGTCGCCGAGGAACGGGCGGGGCGGCAACAGCACGAACAACGCCCCAATCACCGCCGGGAACACGGCGTTGCGGCGGCGGAACAGGAAATTGCCGTAGCGGACGGCGAGCGGCGCCGCGCCGCCGCCGGCGGTGCTCGCGCTCATGAAGCTACTTGACGGCGACGATGCCGCAGAAATTGTACCAGCGGAAGAACACCTCGACCGACTTGAAGCCGGCGCCCTTCAGCATCTCGACGTTCTCTTCCAGGCGATAGGGGATCAGCACGTTCTCCAGCGCCTCGCGCTTCTGCGCGATCTCGGTGTCGGAATAGCCGTTGCGGCGCTTCATTTCGTAATAGTACTTGATGAACAGCCGGTTGAAGAGCGTGTCGGCGCTGGTCAGCTTCTCGATCAGGATCAGGCAGCCGCGGTCGTTCATGCCGCGCACGATGTCGGCGACCATGCGGTCGCGGTACAGCGGACGGACGAACTGCAGCGTCAGCAGCAGCAGCACCACCGACGCGTTCTCGACGATCTGGCCCTTGTGCAGGTCGGCGTTCACCAGGTCGTAGGCGCGCCTGACGCCGGCCTGTTGAAGCTTGGCGCGCGCCTTGGCCAGCATGTCGTCGGAATTGTCCACGCCCACGAAGCGCACGCCCGGGTCGATCGATCCGTCCATCGCCAGCATCGTGGTGCCGGTGGCGCAGCCAAGGTCGTACAGGTTGGTGCCCGCGACCGCGAAATCGGCCGCGATCTCGGCGGTCATGCGCTGCATCTCGCCGTAGAACGGCACCGAGCGGCTGACCATGTCGTCGAACACGGCCGCGGTCTGCTTGTTGAACTTGAAGTCGGTCTGGGGCCTCACCTCGGCGAACACCTGGTCGCGGTCCAAGGCTGCGCGCGGAGAGGAACGGCCGCGGTCGGTCGGCATCTTCACGGGGTCGGTCATCGCCTGGCCTCGCTCGGTCCGTGGAAGGGCGCATCCATAAGGCGTCGGCGGGCGGGACTATATACCCGGACCCTCGAAATTCAACGGGAATGGGGGTCCGCGGGCGTTAACCCTCGCCGGCGAAGATCAGGCGGTCTGAAGCGCGTGATCCGCGCCCACCGCCGCCGCAACGCTCGTGAAACCGTCGCGGCGCAGCAGATAGGCGAGCTCGGCCTTGACGCGCGGCACCAGCAGCGGCCCGCGATAGACCAGCGCGGTATAGAGCTGCACCAGGCCGGCGCCGGCGCGGATGTAGGCATAGGCGTCCGCGCCCGAGGCGATGCCGCCGACCCCGACCAGGGTCATCCGCCCGCGCGCCATCTTGAACGTCTCGGCCAGCAGGCGCAGCGACAGCTCCTTCACCGGCGGGCCGCTCAGGCCCCCGCGCTCGGTCCTGCGCGCGCTCTTGAGCGTCGTGGGGCGCTCGACCGTGGTGTTGGCCACGACCATGCCGTCGATGCCGTTTTCCAGCGCCAGCGCCACGATGTCGGCCTTCTCCGCATCGGTCAGGTCGGGCGACACTTTCAGCGCCATCGGCGTGCCGCCGCGCACCGGCTTCAAGCGACCCAGCAGCTCGGCCAACGGCGCGCGGCTTTGGAACAGCCGGCCGTTGGCGGTATTGGGGCAGGACACATCGACCACCACCAGGTCGGCGAGCGGCGCCAGGCGCCGGGTCAGGATCACGTAGTCTTCCGCCGGGTCCGCGCTGTCGGCGTTGCTGGCCAGGTTTACCGCCAGGAACAGGCCGTCGCGCGGCCCCCGTTCGATGCGCCCCCGTTCGATACGGCGGGCTATGGCGTCGAGCCCGTCGTTGTTGAAGCCCATGCGGTTG
>JBQTIS010000555.1:0-2097 GCA_052387895.1 Rhodospirillales bacterium
CGATGGCGACGGATCGTGATTGGGCCAAGCGCCGGGTCGACGAGATGTCGTCGCCGGTCTTTCCGGTGGCGAGCTGATGCGCTATTGCCGCGCGGCGGCGTAGTATTCCACGCGCTTTTCCAGGCCTGCCAGCGCGCCGTCGATCGCGAACGCCAGCGCGAACAGCACCAGCAGCAGCGCCCACATATGCTCCATCAGGAAGTTCGACTGGTAGATCTCGAACAGGTGGCCGAAGCCGACCACCGACACCAAGAGCTGGCCGACGATCACACCCTTGACCCCGCGCAGCATCCCCAGGCGCACGCCGGCCAGGATTTCGGGCAGCGCGGCCCAGACATAGACCTTGGCGAAGGCCTGCCAGGGGGTGGCACCGTAGCTCCGCGCCATCTCTTCCAGCGATACCGCCACGCTGCGGGCGCCCGCGCGCGCGTCCAGCACGATGATCCAGACCGCGAACAGAATCACGGTCAGCACGATGGTGGTCTCGCCGAAGCCGAACAGCGCCATGATCACGGGCACCAACGCCGTCAGCGGCGCGCTGACGAACATGTTGACCCAGGGCAGCAGCAGCCGATCGATCGCCTCATAGCGGCCCATGCACATGCCCAAGGGAATGCCCGCCGCCACGGAGATCAGCGTGCCGGCGGCGAAGGCGCGCGCGGTCAGCAACAGCGCGTCCATGAAACCCTCGCTCGGCACGATTTCGACTAGCTTGACCAGCACGCCCGAGAGCGGCGGCAGCAACAAGGTGAGGTCCGTCCACCCCGCCGCCTCCCATATCGCGGCCCAGACCAAAAGCGAGGCCCATTGCGGCACGCGGTATCCCAGAGCGGTCATGCGCGCCCGCCTCCCCTTCAGTCCAGATACTGCTTCAGGCCCCGCCAAATCGCCTCGACCGTGTCGAGATAGGCGGGGTGGCGGCGGATCGCATCGGGCGCCACGTCGCGCCGGATGTCGGGCTCAACGATGCTGGACACGCGGCTCGGCCGGCGCGACAGCAGCACGATGAGGTCGGACAGGTACACCGCCTCCTCGTTCGAGTGGGTGACGAACAGCAGGGTCTTGCCCTTGCCCGCCGCCAGCGCCAGCAGGTCTTCCTGGAACTTGCGCCTGGTCTGCTCGTCGACCGCCGAGAACGGCTCGTCCATCAGCAACACCTCGGCGTCCACCGCCAGCGCCCGGGCCAGGCCGACGCGCTGTCGCATGCCGCCGCTGAGCTCGTGCGGGAAACGTCGCTCGAAGCCCTGCAAGCCGACCTCGGCGATGTGGCGCTCGGCCACCGCCTCGCGCTCTTCCCGGGCGACGCCGCGCAACTCGAGCCCGAAGGCGACGTTGCGCAGCACCGTGGCCCAGGGCATCAGCGCGAAGTCCTGGAACACGAAGGCGCGCTCGGGCCCGGGACCCGCGACCCGGCGGCCCGCGACCGTCACCTCGCCCGCGGTCGCCGGCAGCAGCCCGGCGATGATCTTCAAAAGCGTGGTCTTGCCGCAGCCCGACGGCCCCAGGATCGTCGTCAACATGCCCTTGGGGAAGTCGAGGGTGATGTCGCTGAGCGCCTCGACGCCGCCGGGATAGACCTTGGAGACGCCGCGCACCGACACCATGGCGCCGGCGGTCATGGTCGCGGCGGGCTGCGAAGGGGCGGTGTCGGGGGTCATGCGCGCTTGCGCCGCTCCGGGCGGAAGATCAGCACCTCGACCCGGTCCAGCGCCTCGATGAACAGAACCGACAGCACGATCACCGCGGCGATCGCGGCGAACATGCGCGGATAGTCGGCGATGGACTGGTGATAGGTGATCAGATCGCCGATGCCCGTGGGGCTGATCAGCAATTCGGCCAGGATGGCGCCGATGAACCCGGCGGCGAGCCCGAGCCTGAGGCCCGCGAAGATCACGGGGCTGGCCGCCGGCAGGATGATCTTCACGATTATCTGCCAGCGCGCGCCCAGGAACGATTGGCCCATCTCGACCAGACTCGCCGGCGCGTGGCGGATCGCCTTGAACGAGTTCAAGACGATCACCGGCAGGGCCATGATGCACACCGTCAGCACTTTGCTGGTCAGGTTGACGCCGTAGGCCAGCACCAGGAGCGGTATCA
>JBQTIS010000556.1:0-7925 GCA_052387895.1 Rhodospirillales bacterium
ACACCACGCCCTCGGCGGTGTACTTCTTCTGCAAGGCCTGCATGTTGCCCGCGTTGTAGTGCTTCCTGACGTACGGGCAGCCGTTGTTGGTCCATTCCAGCACCACGGTCTTGCCCTTGAATTCGCCGAGCGAGCGCATCTTGCCCGTGCTGTCTGCGACCTTGAAGTCGGGCGCCGGGGCGCCGACCCTGACCTCGGCGTTCGCGGCGCCGCCCGCGAGCGCCAGCGCGCCGATCACGGAAACCGCCGCAACGGTCTTCCTCATGGTGTTCTCCTCCGTTTCGCGAACTATACAGTCATTCCGGACGAATCCGAACCGCCAGATTGTAAGCGCGCTTGACGCCGGACTTCGCGTCCTCGACCACCAGCAGGCCCCCCGTTTCGGCCGGGGGCTTGGCTTGCACCGGCCCGCGCTTCAGCGAGAGCACGGCGCCCTTGAGCGACTGCGGGGCGGCGTGGTCGATCAGCGTGTCGTCGAACGGCATGAACACGGCCTGGGGCTGGGCTATTCCCTTCAGCGCCTCGGCCGGCAGATCGAGCGCGATGCCGTTCTCCGTGGCGCGCGCGCTGGCCATCGCCTTCAGCTCGCCCGGCAGCGCCGCGCGCGCCCGGCCGAACAGGGGCTTGGCCGAGACGTCGAGCGCGGAGACCGGGGCCACGTTGAGCGCCAGCGTCAGCCTGGCCTCGCCCGGCACGCAGATCGCCTCGCACACCAGCCAGTTCGCGTGCGCCTTCAGTTCCATCGCGCCGGGCGCGGCGCCGGCGGGCACCTGGACCGGCACCAGCAGCGCGGCCTCGCCGGCGTAGCCGTAGCTCAAGCCGATGCCCGCTTCGAACGTCTGCGGCACCGGCCAATGGATCGCGCCGGCCGTGAAGCCCTTGGGCAGCGTCCAGGCGACTTCCGTTTTCTGGCCGCTGTCGCCGGGATTGCGCCAATAGGTGTGCCAGCCCCGTTTCATCGTGAGATGCAGCGCTACCCAGGCCGTTTCGCCCGGCTTGACCGTGGCGTTCTCCGCCACCAGCCGCGCGCGCACCAGGTCGTCCAGGTTCGCGGAAGCGCCCATCGCCGCTCCGTGCCAGCCCAGGACCGCCAGAACCGAGGCCGCGACCAGCCGCATCGTCACCCCGCGTATTTCACGCCGCAGCCATAGGCCCGGGTCGCCGGTGTCGCCACCGGCTTGCCGGATTTGAGCGCGTCGAGCGCCTGGGCCACGTAGTTGGCCGCGCCCGGAATGTCGGCCGGGTTGGTGGAGGGCTTGTCGTCGATCGCCCCGGCATAGGCGAGGTTGCCCCTGGCGTCGATCACGAACAGATGCGGCGTGGTCATGGCGCCATAGAGCCTGCCCAGCTTGCCGTCGGAATCGAGCAGCACCGCGGTGGGCGCCGCGTCCGCCGCCTTGACATGCGCGTTGGCGTCGGCGGCGGTGACGTAGCCCTCCTTGCCCGGGCCCGACGAGACTACGGTCAGCCACACCACGCCCTCACCCGTGTACTTCTTCTGCAAGGCCTGCATGTTGCCCTTGTCGTAGTGCTTGCGCACGAACGGGCCTTGCCGGTGGGTCCATTCCAGCACCACCGTCTTGCCCTTGAACTCGCCGAGCGAGCGCGGCTTGCCGTAGCTGTCGGCACAGGCGACGCCAGGCGCCGGCGAACCCACTGATACTGTCATCGGCCTTCTCCCTCCCGGCCGGCTGCCAGCATAGGGCCGCCGGTCTGGTTCGCTAAATCACAAGCTCGCGCAGAACCTTCGGCAGCAGATCGGGCAGATCGTCGGCCACCAGCCCCGGCCCGAACGCGCTTGCGGCCGCGCCGTGCAGCCAGGTGGCGGCGCAAGCCGCCTCGAAAGCGGGCATGCCCTGGGCCAAGAGCCCCGCCAAGATGCCCGCCAGCACGTCCCCCGCCCCCGCCGTGGCCAGGCCCGCCGGGGCGTTGGCATTGATCGCGGCGCGCCCGTCCGGCCGGGCGATTGCCGGTTAGTAGCCTTTAAGCAGCACGACCGCGCCCGAGTCGCGCGCCGCCCCCCGCGCGCGGTCTAGGCGCGAGCCTTCCCGTTTGCCGAACACGCGGTCGTACTCGCCGTCATGCGGCGTCAGCACGACGTCGGCGTGAAGCGAATGTTTCAAGAGCGGCAACGCGTCCTCGAACACGGTCAGCGCGTCGGCGTCGAGCACCGAGGGCTTTCGGGTCTCGAGCGCCGCCAGCGCGCGCGCGCGCGTGTCCAAGCTCACGCCGTTGCCCGGGCCGACCAGGATCGCGCCGACGCGCTTTTCGCCGATCAGCGCCTCGAAGCTGTGCATGTCGGCCGCCTCGCGCACCACGACATGCGGCAGCGCCGCCATATAATGCAGCTTCAAGCCCGGCGGCGCGATCAGGGTCGTGAACCCCGCGCCCGCGCGCATGGCGCCGCGCGCGGCCAGCCGCGCCGCGCCGGTCATCTCGGCCCCGCCCACGACGACGGCATGGCCGCGGTTGTACTTGTGCCAGTCCGGGCGTTCGCGGGGCCAAGCCGCGCGCCACAGCGCCGGCGTGTTCTCGAACGTAGTTGGACCCACCGAGGCCACAGTCCGGTCGGCGATGCCGATGTCGGCCACGACGGTTTCGCCGCACAGCGCGCGGCCCGGCAGCAGCAGATGGCCCGGCTTTTTGCGGCAGAACGTGACCGTGAGCGCCGAGCGCGGCGCCTTGCCCAGGGCCTGGCCGGTGTCGCCGCGAACGCCGCTCGGCACGTCCACCGCGACGACGGGAACCCCGCGCGCCGCGAGCGCCGCGAACACCGCTTCAAGGTCGGCGGGCAAGGGCTTGGAAAGTCCCGCGCCGAATACGGCGTCGATCGCGAGCTTCGCGCCTTCGGCCGAGGCGAGCGACAATCTTTCGATCTTGCCCTTCCACTTGTTCGCGTGGATCGCGGCATCGCCTTTCAGCGCCGCGCGTTCGCCCAGCAGCGCCACGCGCACGCGGAACTTGCGCCGAGCCAGCAGCCGGGCGACCACGAAGCCGTCGCCGCCGTTGTTGCCCGGGCCGCACAGCACGACGACCGGGCACGGCTTGAACCGCCTCAGAACCTCGCGCGCCACCGCCGTGCCGGCTCGCAGCATCAATTCAGCGCCGGGCGCGCCGGCGGCGACGGTCGCGGCGTCGCAGCGCGCCATCTCGGCTGCGGTCAGAAGTTCGCCGTTTCCGCTCATTTTTTCTTCGGCTTCGCGCCCGCGCCGCCGAACAGGCCGCCCTTGGCCGCGCCGCCCTTGCCCGCCCTGCCGCGGCCGAGCACCGCGCGCATCGCCGCCACGTCGGCGCGCGCGGCGTCGCGCAGCATTGCCACGTCGCAATGCGACAGCACCAGATCGTAGCCCTGGCGGTATAGATCGGCGGCCGAGCGCGCCGGGGTGGGAATGCAGCCCAGCCACTTCTTGCTCTTCTTCGTCGCCTTTTCCACGCGCTGGATCGCCTTCAGGACCTGGGGATGGTCGGGCTCGCCGGGATAGCCCAGGCTGTTGGAGAGGTCGTAGGGGCCGATGAAGATCATGTCGATGCCCTGGGTCGCGGCGATGGCGCCGGCGTTTTCTACGCCCGCGCGCGACTCGATCTGGCCCATCACCAGCAGTTCGTCGCGCGCGCGCTGGACATACGCCTGGGCGTGCACGCCATAGGTCGAGGCGCGCACGATCGGCGCCGCAAAGCCGCGGATGCCCAGGGGCGGATAGGCGCAGGACGAAGCCGCGCGCTTGGCCTCCTGGGCGTCGCCTAGGGCGGGGATCATCACCCCCTCGACGCCGAGATCGAGCGCGAGCTTGAGCACGACCGGATCGTTCGCCGGCACGCGCATCAGCGCGGTCGCGCCATGCGCCTGGGCGGCGGCAATCTCGGCCACGGACGAGGCGATGTCGCCCAGGCCATGCTCGCGGTCGATCAGCACGCAGTCGTAGCCCGAAGCCGCCACGATCTCGGCCACCGGCGGGTGGCCGAGATCGAGGAACACGCCGAATGTCTTTTGCCGCTTCTTAAGGCGCCGCTTCAACGTATTTTGACGAAACATGATTCCCTGCCCGTCGAACGCATCGTGGACGCTACCATATCTCGCGCTTTGTCGCCGTTCGACGGCGGCAGTCGCGCGCAAAATCTCAATCCGGTGATTTGACGCTCCCAGCCGCGGCTTGCATCATCGCCAAGGGGATGCAAACGACCTTGGCCGACCCGATCGTCGCGTTGCTGGGCTCTGTCGCCGCCGGCGACCGGCAGGCGTTCGCGCGGCTGTACCAGGCCAGCGCCGGACGGCTGTTCGCGGTGGCGCTGCGGCTGCTTCGCAGGCGCGATCTTGCCGAGGAGGTGCTGCAGGAAGCGTTCGTCAACATCTGGCGCAACGCGGGACGATATGATCCCGACAGGGGCTCGCCGTTCGCCTGGATGGCGACCATCGTTCGTTACCGGGCGCTGGACGTTTTGCGCCGCGATCGGGAAACGGCCATGGACCGAGAACCGGCGGACGCAGCCATCCAGCCGGAAGCAGCCGCGGTTTCAGCCGACGCGCGCGCGCTGCAAGCTTGCCTGGAGACTTTGGAACAACAGACCCGCCGTTGCATCCAAATGGCGTTCCTGGACGGATATACCCACGAGGAACTCGCGCGGCGGCTTGACGCTCCCATCGGGACCGTCAAGAGTCGCATCCGGCGGGGACTGGCTAGGCTGAAGGCATGCCTGGAACAATGAACGACGCCGACGATCTCGACTTGCAGGCCGGCGAATACGTCCTCGGCACGCTGTCCGGCGAGGAACGGGCAAGGTTCGCCCAACGCATGGCCGCCAATCCCGCGCTGCGGAAAATGGTGCAGGCCTGGGAACGGCGCCTCGGCCCGATGGCCGAACGCCTGCCGCCGGTCGAACCGGCTTCCGGCAGCTTCGCCACTATCGAGCGGCGCCTCGATGCCGAGCAGGATGCGAACAGCCGCACGATCCGCGCCGACGTCGGCGAATGGCTGGAGGTCGCGCCCGGCGTCACGATGAAGCGCCTGCATCAGGACAACGACGACGCGGTGAAATCGGTGCTGCTGCGGCTTCTGCCCGGCGCGTCGTTGCCGCCGCACGATCATCCGCACAGCGAGGAATGCTTGGTGATCGAGGGCGAAATCACCATCGGCGATCTGCATCTCGGCGCGGGCGATTTTCACGTCGCCTATCCCGGTTCGCCGCACGACGCCATCAGATCCCGCCGCGGCGCGTTGCTCTACGTCCGAGGCGTTCTGGCGGCCTGAGCCAGCCGCCCAAGCCTTCGTTCACGAAATTCCGCTCGCGGATAACATGTCCGTGAGGTTGCATCCGATCCGCGCTCCCCGTCCGTAAGGCAAGAACAGATCGATCGCATCGATCGACCCGGAACGGCATTTGCCGTGCCGCTCCCATCCCGGATGACGAGGAGAGAGTTGAATGAATCAGAACCATATCATCGTTCCCAGCCGTCGGCTGTTTTTGCGCAACACCGGCGCCGCGGTGCTGTCCGGCGCCGCCGTGGCGCTGCTGGCCGGCCGCGAGGCGCTGGCGCAAGCCGCCCCCAAGGGCAGCGCCAACAACGACGTCGCGATCCTTAACACCGCCCTTGGCCTGGAATGGGAGGCGATCGCCGCCTACCAGGTGGGCGCGCAAAGCGGCCTTCTGAAGGACAAGGTGCTGAAAGTCGCGAAGACCTTCCAGGGCCACCACAAGGAGCACGCCGAGCTGCTGGAGAAAACGGTGAAAAAGCTGGGCGGCACACCGGTGAAGGCGAAGACGGTCGCGGACTACAAGTTCCCGGTCGACAAGCTGAAGAAGGCGGAAGACGTGCTGCGCTTCGCCGCCAAGCTCGAGCGCGGCGCGGCATCGGCCTATCTCGGCGCGATTCCCGTGTTCTGGGCGCCCGAGCTGAAGACCGCCGCCGGCCGGCTGGTCGCCGACGAGTCCATGCATTGGGTCGTGCTGATGAACGCCCTGGGCGAGGACCTGCCGGACGCTCTCGCCATCTCCTGAGGCATCGCTTTATCGCTAGCGGTGCAACGCGCCCCGCCGCGTCGTCGCATCCCCCTGTGGCGGCGCTGGCGGGGCGCGCCTTGTCGCATGCGGAGAAATCAGATGACGCTAACCCTGGCGGCGGGGCTGTTCGCCCTCGCGTCTTCGATCGCATTGCCGGCGATGGCCGCGGAGGGCGATCCGGCGCGCGGCGAAAAAATCTACACGCGCTGCGAGGGCTGCCATTCGATCGAGCGAGACCGCGTGGGCCCGCGCCACCAGGGGCTGTTCGGGCGGCGCGCCGGCAGCGTGCCCGGCTTCCCCTATTCCGACGCGATGAAGACCTCGGGGATCGTTTGGGACGCCGAAATCCTCGATCGGTTCTTGACGGGCCCGCGCTCGTTGGTGCCCGGCACGCGCATGGGTTTCGCCGGCATTCCCGACAAACAGGAGCGCGCCGACCTGATCGCGTATCTCAAGCGCGCTACGGGTGAATGATACCCTTGCCGTCGGTCTGGCGGTCGAACAGGCGATAGGCCTCCTCGGCCTGATCCAGCTTCCAGCGATGGGTGAACAATCGGTCGATGTCGACGCCGCGGTCGGCGATGTAGCGCGCGCAGTCGGCCTGGCCCACGGTCGAGAAGGTCCACGATCCGATCAGCGTCACCTGCCGGCGCAACAGGTCGTTGCTGACGTCGAGCGTCACCTCGCCGCCCTCGCCCACGAAGCACGCCTTGCCCCAGGTGCGCACGCAGCGCACGGCTTGGCGTCGCGCCTCGGGCGCGGACGAGGCGTCGAGCGCGACATGCGCGCCCAGTCCATGGGTCAGGTCCTTGATCGCCGCCACCGCGTCGTTGGTGGCCTTGGGATCGATCAGGTGCGCCGCGCCGAACTCCTTGGCGCGGTTCAGGCGCTCCGGCGACGTATCGAGGGCGATCACCCGCGCGCCCATCTCGGCCGCCAGCAACGTGGCCGAAAGCCCCACTGGCCCCTGGCCGAACACTGCGATGGTGTGCTCGCCCTTGAGCCCCAGGCGCCGCAGCGCGCCCCAGGCCGTGCCCGTGCCACAGGAGATCGCCGCGCCCGCGTCGAACGACAGCTCGTCGGGCAGCGGCACCAGGGTGCGCGCCGGGCATTTCATGTATTTCGCGTGGGCGCCGTGGCCGGTGACGCCATAGACCTCGGCCACGCCCTCGACGCAAAGCTGCATCCAGCCGGTCGCGCAATGCGGGCACACGCCGCAGCCGCGATAGTGGTGGCACATCGCGCGCAGGCCCACGCGCGCCTGGTTGGCCGCCACGCCCGGCCCCACCGCCGCCACCACGCCCGAGGGCTCGTGGCCGGCGATCACCGGCTCGCCCTTGCCGCCCAGGCCCAGCGACGCCGCGCCGCCGGCCGCGCGGTAGAACTTCAGGTCGCTGCCGCACATGCCCGAGGACTTGATCTCCAGCACCGCTTCGCCCGGACCCGGCGTCGGATCGGGAAACTCCCTGAGCTCGAGCTTGCGGTCGCCTAGAAAAACGATTCCTTTCATGGCCATGGCCGGCGTTCCTCCGATGGCGGCGGTTGGTCCGCGCGCGATGGCGCGATCTTATAGGAACCGCCCGGCGCGCGGCTATCCGATGACCCGCCGCAGCGCGGCCTGCACGCCGTCGCCGCGTTTCAGGCCGATCGCCGCGGCCAGCGGATTGACATGCGCGATCACGCCGTTCTCCCACATGTCGGCGGCGTCGCCGATCCGCGCGCTAGTATGCGACACGGCGGCGGCCGCGACGCCTTTTTTCTGCAGGATATCTAGCGCCACGATGCCGGCTTCGTCCTTACCCTGTCAATTCGCTTTGAAAGCTGTCCCCCTTTTCGCTTCGAATGTTAGCCCCCCGGGCGGTGCGGATTGGACGGCGACCGGCACGAGTTTGGACTGTCGCCTGGAGGCGATGCGCGGAGCTCTTGCG
>JBQTIS010000557.1:0-3463 GCA_052387895.1 Rhodospirillales bacterium
CCCGGAAGAAATTCCGGGCCGTTTGCTTTTTCGGCTGCCGCAAAGAAAAGCCCCGCCCGTTTTTGGCGGGCGGGGCCTCAAGTGAACAGGGAGGCTTCACGTCCCAGAGGACGCAAGGGTCGAAGCCCGAGACCCAACCGAAGAGGCGGTCCGGCGACGCCTCGCCGTTCCGCCGCAGCAATCGCGAGGATGTTAAAGCCGCTCGGCCTTGGCCGCGTAGCGGCGAGTCGTCACTGCTTCCATGCCGCGCGCGCATAGCACAAGCGGGAACTTGAATTTCGCCGCGCTAAAAGCGCCGCCGGGAAAACGTGCGCCGGGGGCGCTTGAATTTCAGCGCTCGGCGGTTTCGGCGACGTGCCGCACCAGGAAATCGCGCAGCACGGCGATGCGCTTGGAATGGCGCAGCTCTTCCGGATAGACGAAATACGCCTGCACCGGCGGGCCGCTGAGCTCGGGCAGCACGCGCACGATCGGCGTGTCCGACGGAATCATATAGGGCGGCAGGGCGCCGATGCCGACGCCGCTGCGCACCGCGCGGTAGATGCCGTAGATGTTGTTGACCCTGAGCACCGGGCGGCGCGGCCGGTCCGGCGTGGCGCCCGCCTCCAGCAGCCAGTTTATGTGCGGCACCGGCAGGTGGCTGGTGTCGCCATAGACCACGATGCGGTGGTGGTCCAGGTCCTCGGGCTTCTCCGGGGCGCCGTGCTTCTGCACGTAGTCGCGCGAGGCGTAGACATGGGCGCTCATCGTCAGCAGCGGCCGCTGGATCAAATCGGCCTGGCGCGGCGGCGTCATGCGGATCGCCACGTCGGCCTCGCGCATGCCCAAATCGAGCTCGGCGTCGTCCAACAGCAGCGTCAGGTCGATCTCGGGATACAGCTCCAGGAACTCGCGCATGCGCGGCGTCAGCCAGGCCGAGCCGAACGCCACGGTGGTGGTGACGGTCAACGGCCCGCGCGGGCGGTCCTTGCTTTCGCTCAGCATCGCCTCGGCCATCGCCAGCTTGTGCACCACGTCGCGCGCGGTGTCGTACAGAAGCTCGCCCTGCTCGGTCAGGATCAGCCCGCGCGCGTGGCGGTGGAATAGCGGCACCTTCAGGCTTTCCTCCAGCGCGCCGATCTGCCGGCTGACCGCCGACTGGCTCAGGTTCAAAACCTCGCCCGCGTGGGTGAAGCTGCCGGCCTCGGCCACGGCGTGGAACACGCGCAGCTTGTCCCAGTCCATCAGCGGACGGTTGGGCGATCCCGGCGGACGGTTCATGGTGTTGGGCACCGGCCGGGGCTATTGCGCCGCGCGCATGGCGGCGGAATGGGCTTGGGCGGACAGGAACTTGTCGGCCTCCAGCGCCGCCATGCAGCCCATGCCCGCGGCCGTGACCGCCTGGCGGAACACCTTGTCCTTCACGTCGCCGGCCGCGTACACGCCGGGGATCGAGGTGGCGGTGGAATCGGGCGCGGTCAGGATGTAGCCCTCGCGGTCCATCTCCAGCTGCCCCTTGAACAGGCCGGTCACCGGGTCGTGGCCGATCGCCACGAACACGCCGTCGACCGCGAGCTCGACCGGCGCGCCGGTCTTCGTGTCCTTGAGCTTCACGCCCGTGACGCCGGCGTCGTTGCCCAGAATCTCCTCGACCGCGTGGTTCCAGCGCACCTTGATCTTCGGGTTGGCGAACAGGCGGTCCTGCAAAATTTTCTCGGCGCGGAACGCGTCGCGGCGGTGCACCACGGTCACCTCGGTGGCGAAATGCGTCAGGAACATCGCCTCCTCGACCGCCGAGTTGCCGCCGCCGATCACCGCCACCTTCTTGCCGCGGAAGAAGAACCCGTCACAGGTGGCGCAGGCCGACACGCCGCGACCGCGCAGCCGCGATTCGCTGGGCAGGCCCAGCCAGCGCGCCTGGGCGCCGGTGGCGACGATCAGCGCGTCGGCGGCGTACCTGTCGCCGCCGTCGCCCAGGCACAGGAACGGCCGGCGTTTCAGCTCGCAGGCGACGATGGTGTCGTGGACCACGCGCGTGCCGACATGCTCGGCCTGCTTCTGGAACTGCTCCATCAGCCACGGGCCCTGGATGGTCTCGGCGAAGCCGGGATAGTTCTCGACGTCGGTGGTGATGGTGAGCTGCCCGCCGGGCTGCGTGCCCAGCACAATGGTCGGCTTGAGGTTTGCGCGCGCGGCATAGATCGCCGCGGTGAAACCCGCCGGCCCGCCGCCCAGAATCAAGACCTTGCTGTGATGAACGTCCGCCATAACCAAATACGGGGAGCCATGCGCAAAGCTGCTCCCCTACCGCCAATACTAAAGCGCATGGCAGGGTGGTTACAAGACGGGCAGGTGGGGATGGATTCGGTCCTTGCGGCCCGATCGCACCCGGCCCCGCCTAGAACCCGAACATGTGATCGAGCGAGAAGCGGCCGTCGGCGGCGATCAGCCCGTGATAGCCGAACAAGCGGCAGGTGGCGTCGCGCACCACGGCGTAGCCGCGTTCGCCCGCGCGGCCGCGCTGTTCCGCGCTGAAACGTTCGCTCGCGCGCCAGAACAGCGATCCGCCGCAGGGAATCTCGACGCGCCGCTTCGCCACCTCGGCGCCCGCGCCGTCGTACAGCACAAGCTCGGTCGTGGAATTCCCGTGCCACGGCGTCGAGGCCGGGTAGATGAGATGGCACAGCGTGTCCAGCGGCTGCGGCCCCAGGCGCAGGAATAGGCGCGTGCTCAGGCCCGGCGCGCGGCCGGCATAGGATTGCGGCTCGTTGCGATAGGTCAGCACGGTGTTGAAGATATGCGCGCCGAAGCTGGTCTCGGCGGCGTGGCCGCCGTCGCGCGCCTGGTAGCGGAACAGGCCGTGCAACCAGCCATCGGCGACGCCGCCGTCGGCCAGGTCGTAAACCAGCTCCATGTGGCCCCAATCCGCGCCGTTCCCGCCCAGCGTCGCGCCCGCCGCGCGCAACAGCTCGTCGGCGTCCACCGCCACGCTTTCCCGGCGCTTCAGGCGCCCGAAGCGGTGGCGCGCCAGCTCGCGGCCCCGGCTGTCGTAGAGCAGCGCCGCGATCGGCAATTCGCTCTGGCAAGTCGCCATCGGCGTGGGCAGGGCGGCGCTGCGCCAGCGGCCGACCGGCAGCACCGGGGCGGGCAGCAGGTAGCCCTTGCCCATCAGGTTGCCGAGCTCCGCGATCTTCGGATCGGGCTTCAAGTCCTCGCGCTCGACGTTGGGATGCGCGATGCGCCGGCGGCCCGCGTGCTTGCCCGAGTTGTCGATCACCTCGTAGCGCGGGCGCACGAAATGCTTGCCCGCCCTGATCTCGATCTGCTGCGGCCATTTCGCGGCGGGCAGAAGCTCGGCCACGTCCAGGGCATAGGAACCGAAGGCCGGCACGTCGCGCTGCAAATAGGCGATCTGCGCGTCGCCCATCAGGTTGAGGCCGACCGCGCCTCTGGGAATCGGGCAGCAATGGCTGTTCTGCACCCA
>JBQTIS010000558.1:0-18482 GCA_052387895.1 Rhodospirillales bacterium
GGCCCCTTGGCCGGCCCTTGGGCGGGCCTTTGGCGTTGGTTGTTCCCGCCATATCACAAGCCGCCCCGGCGGCTCAACCCGGCGGCAAGGAACGGTCCGGAAACCGGGCGCGGGAAGGCTCGCCCCGGCTTGCAAAGCCGAGGCGTGTCTATATGATCCGCGCCTCGCCGCGCCCGGGATTCCCAAGGATTTCCGGGCTTGGCTCCGCGGGAGTAGCTCAGGGGTAGAGCATCACGTTGCCAACGTGAGGGTCGCGGGTTCAAATCCCGTCTCCCGCTCCAGTTTCCCCGACCGAAGCCCGTTGAACGCCGCGTCGAGCGGCGCGTTGGTGCCGCCGCGCGAACCGTTCTACCATCGAGCCGCACTTGCGAAAGCGGCACCGCATCTTGTCGAACGACACCGCCTCCGCCCCTTCGCCTTCCGCGCCAAACCCGCACTGGGCCGCCCAATGGGCGCCCCTGGCGGCCTATGCGGCGTTCTCGATCGCGGTGTTCATCAGCCAGTATCACCGCACCGCCATGGCGCTCTTGGCCCCGCATCTCGCGCGCGAGCTGGAGCTCGCCGCCGACCGGCTGGGCTTCGCCGCGGCCAGCTATTTCGCCGCCTTCGCGCTGATGCAGCTGCCGACCGGCCTGTTGCTCGACCGGTTCGGGCCCAGGCGCACGACCGCGGGGCTGACCGTGCTGGCGGTCCTGGGCTGCGCGATTTTCGCGCTGGCGGAGAGCTTCGCCGCGCTGGTGCTGGGCCAGGTGCTGATGGGCGTCGGCACGGCGGCGGGTTTCATGGGCGGGGTGGTGGTGTGCGCGCGCTGGTTCCCGGTCCGGCGCTTCGCCACCCTGTCCGGGCTGATGCTGGCGATCGGCAACGCCGGCGGCATTCTGGCGGCGACGCCCCTGGCGTACGGCATCGAGGCCTGGGGCTGGCGCTGGGCGACGCTGGGCCTGGCCGGCGCCATGGCGGCGGACGCGCTGCTGATCGCGCTGATCGTGCGCGACGCGCCGCCGGGCCGCGCGGCGCCCGCGCCCGAAGCCCCGCGCCAGGTAGTCGCGGGCCTCCGGCTGGTGTTGGCCTCGCGCCAGGTCTGGCGGCTCATGGCGCTGGCCTTCGTGGGGTTTTCCACGGTGATCGCCGTGCGCGGCCTGTGGGGCGGCCCCTATCTGCTCGAGGTGCACGGCCTGAGCGCGGCGGGCGCGGGCAACGTGCTGCTGGCCATGTCGCTGGGCGTGATCGTGGGCGCGATCGTCTATGGCCCGATGGACCGGCTGCTCGACCGGCGCAAGGGCATCGGGCTCGCGGGCGGCGGCGGCCTTGCCCTGAGCTTCGCATTGCTGGCGCTGTGGCCCCAGCCGCCGCTATGGGCCGCGGCCGCGGCGTTCGTTTTGATCGGCGCCTGCGGGCAGACTTATGTGATCGTGCTGGCGCATGCCCGCGCCGGATTTTCCGACCGGCTGATCGGGCGGCTGATCACCACCCTCAACACCGCCGTGTTCGCGGGCAACTTCGTCATGCAGGCGCTGAGCGGCGTGATCCTGCGCGCGTTCCAGGACGAGGCCGGCGCCGTGCCCGAGATCGGCTATCGCTGGGTGTTCGGGTTTCTCGGCCTCGCCATCGCCGCGGCGCTCGCCGTCTATGCCACGTCGGCCGAGGCGCGGCCGAGCGAGGACGCGAGCCGAGAGCGCTTGGGCTGAAGTTACGCGCGCACCCTGGCGCCCGAAGGATCGTAAAGCGGACGGGTGTGGATTTCGCAGGGCACGCGGACCCGCGCCACGTCCAGCGCCCACGCGCCCGATTGCAAAAAAGCGGCGTCCACCCCGGCCTCGTTTCGCACATAGCCGTAGCCGATGGCGCGCCCGACGGTGTGGCCGAAGCCGCCGCTGGAAAGCCACCCCACCCCTACGCCGTCGCGGTAGATCGTCTCGCGCCCGTGCAGGAACACATCGGGCGCGGCGGTCACGCACACCAGCCGGCGCCTGAGCGGCCCCCGCTTCTGCGCCTCCAGCGCCGCGCGGCCCTGGAACGGGGTCGCGGCGTTCAGCTTCACCGCGAATCCGAGGCCCGCTTCCAAGGGCGTGTAGTCCGGCCCGATATCGGCGCCCCAGGCGCGGTAGCCTTTCTCCAGGCGCAGGCTCTCGATGGCGCGATAGCCGGCGTTGCGGATGCCGTGCCCCGCCCCGGCCGCCATCAGCGCGTCGTACACCCGGGCCGCGTCGTCCGTCCGCACATGCAGCTCGTAGCCGAGCTCGCCGACATAGGTCACGCGCAGCGCCGCCGCGGGCCGGCCGGCGACGGCGATCGCGCGCCCCGCCATATAGGGCAGGGCCGCGTTCGACACGTCGGCGTCGGCGACGCTTGCGAGCACGTCGCGCGAGCGCGGCCCCATCAGCGACAGCACGGCGTTGTCGGCGGTGACGTCTTTCACGCGCGCGTCGAGGCCGGGCTTGATGTTGCGCGCGATCCAGTCGAAATCCCTGGCGGCGAAGCCCGTGCCGGTGACGGCGTAAAAGCGGTCCGCCGCGCGCCGCCACATCGTCAAGTCCGCTTCGATGCCGCCGTGCCGGTTGAGAAGCTGGGTGTAGATCACGCCGCCCGCGGGCCTGGACACGTCGCCCGCGCAGATCCATTGCAGCGCCGCCTCGGCGTCTTTCCCCGTCACCTCGAACTTGGCGAACGAGCTCTGGTCGAACAGCGCCGCGGCCTCGCGCGCCGCGCGATGCTCCGCCGCCACCGCCTCGAACCAGTTGGCGCGGCCGAAGGAGGGCTCGTCCTCGGGCGCCGTGCCGGGCGTCCCGAACCAGTTCGGCCGCTCCCAGCCGAATTTCGAGCCGAAGCAGGCGCCGGCGTCCTTGAGGCGGCCGTAGAGCGGCGAGACGCGCGCCCCGCGCGCCGATTTGTACTCCTCGTTCGGCCAGGCGATCGTGTAGTGCTTGGCATAGGCCTCGAGCGTGCGCTCGCGCACCCATTGCTCGCCGTGCTGCGCCGGCCCGAACCGGCGGATATCGACCGGCCACAGATCCATCGGCGCTTCGCCGGCCGCGACCCATTCGGCGATCGCGCGCCCCGCCCCGCCCCCGCCGGCGATGCCGAAGGCGTTGAAGCCGCAGGCCAGGAAGAAGCCGCGCAGGCCCGGCGCCTCGCCGATCAGGAAGTTGCCGTCCGGCGTGAACGATTCCGGGCCGTTCAGCAGCTGCTTGATGCCGGCTTTTTCCAGCGCCGGCACGCGGGCGATGGCCGGCGCCATCAGCGGCTCGAAATGGTCCCAGTTGGAATCGAGCAGCGTGAAATGGAATCCCGCGGGGATGCCGTCGAGCGCCCAGGCGATCGGGTTCGCCTCGTAGCCGCCCATCGCCAGGCCGCCGACCTCTTCCTTGAAGTAGATCAGCTTGTCGGGGTCGCGCAGGGTCGGCAGGTCGCGCGGCAGGCCCGCAATCGGCTCGGTGATGAGGTACTGGTGCTGCACCGATTGCAGCGGCACCGCCACGCCGGCGAGCCTTCCCACCTCTTTCGCCCATTGCCCCGCGCAGTTGACGACAACCTCGCAGGCCACGTCGCCGTGGGGCGTCGAAACGCCGGTCACGCGCCCGGCCTTCACGCGGATCGCCGTCACCGGGCAATCCTCGACGATCCTGACGCCGTTGAGCCGCGCGCCCTTGGCCAATGCTTGTGCGATGTCCGAGGGGTTGGCCTGGCCGTCCGAGGGCAGGAACACCGCCCCCACCACGTCGGCGATGCTCATCGCCGGCCACAGCTTGAGCGCCTCTTGCGGCGTCAGCACCTGCACGTCCAGGCCGAAGCTGGTGGCCATGGTGGCCTGCCGGCGCAGCTCCAGAAACCGGTCGGCCGAGCAGGCGAGCCTCAAGCCCCCGCTGCGCTTGTAGCCCGCGCTCAGGCCGGTTTCCTTTTCCAGCGACTGGTAGAGATCGACGCTGTGGGTCAAAAGCCGCGTGATGTTGGCCGAGCTGCGGAGCTGGCCCACCAGCCCCGCGGCATGGAACGTGCTGCCGCTGGTGAGCTTCGCGCGCTCGAGCAGCAGCGTGTCCTTCCAGCCCAGCTTGCCGAGATGATAGGCGGCGGAGCAGCCGACGATGCCGCCGCCGATCACCACGGCGCGGGCCTGGCCGGGCGGGGTCACCGGGATTCGCAGTCCGCGAACCGGGCCCAGGCGGCCTCGAAGCGGCCGAGATTTTCCCCGGTATAGGCGGCGTAGTCGATCGGCAGCTTGGAGTGGATCTCCTGCACCATGCTCCACATCGCCTCGCGCAGCAGCGAGGCGCCGATCATGGCCTGGAGCGCAAGGCGCCGGCCGGCGGCGGGCGCGCGCCCGTCGTATTGCGCCAGCAGCCAGTCCGTTTGCCCGGGCGAGAGCGCGTTGTTGGAGGCGAGGTTGCCCAGGTCGAACAGCGGCGCGTTGAAGCCGCCGTATTCCCAGTCGATCAGCCACAGCCGCTCGCCGTCGTCGATCAGGTTCGCAGCCAAAAGGTCGTTGTGGCAGAACCGGGCTTCTTCCTTCCCGGCCGCGCGTTCGAGTTCTTGGCTCGCCGCCAACAGCCGCGGCAGTTCGCGCGTCATGCGGCTGGCGCCGCGTTCCAGCGTGCGGGCGTAGCCGCGCAACGCCTGGAACACCTGGAATCGCGGCCTCGCGCCGCGGAGATGCGGCGCGATGCGTTCGTGCGCGCGCTTCACCAGCGCCAGCACGCGCGGCAGCATGGCCTCGCCTCGTACGTCGCCGGCCGCGAGGGTCCGCCCCTCGACGAAGCGAAACACCATCACGCCCGGCTGGGCGTGGACCAGTTCGGGCGACACGCCCGCCGCCGCCGCGGCGCGCGACGCGGCCTGTTCGTTCCGCCTCGCGATGCCGTGCTCCGGCGCGTCCTGGCCCAGGCGCACGACATAGCGCCCGCTTGCGTCCGCGACGCGGTAGTTGCGGTTGCTCAAGCCGCCGGATAGCGGCTCCACCGCCGCGCGGCCGCGCCAGCAGGAAAGACGCGCGATGCGGGCGATTTCCGCTTCAGCGGGGTCCTTGGCGGCGGGTTCTGCCATCCCCGATGCATACACCGCGGCCGTGGAATCTAGGAAGGGCCGTCAGCGCAGCACGCGGTCCACCGCCGCCGCCAGGTCCATCGGGTCGAACACGGGCAGCGAGCAGATGCGGTTGGAGCAGGCGAAGGCCGCGGCCTCGCCCAGCTCGGGATACTCGACGTCGTGGTTGGCGAGCCTGCCCTGGGCCGGGTCCCACCACTCCGCGCGCTTGTAGAGCCCGGGGTAGCGGAGAGCCGCGGCGAACAGCCGCCGGGCCAGGGCGTCGGACTTGCCGCCGACCACCGTGATATGCGCGGGCTCGCGCTGCAATTCGCGCTCGGCCAACAGCACGCCGGGCAGGAAGTCGGCCGCCTCCAATACCGCCGGCGAGGCGAGATAGCCGAACCCGCGTTCGGCGGCCTGGCGCCAGCGCGCATCGCCCGCGTACTGCGACAGCAGGTTCATGAACCGCACCGCGGCTGTGTTCTCGTCGCGCGACTTGACCGGCTTGCCGAGGATATTGGAATGGCCGCCCGGCGCGCTGGCGAACCAGCCGCCGGTCGCCGGATCGACGAAGCGGTCCTCGATGAAGCCCGCCGCCGCGGCCGCGCGCTTGAGCCAGGCCGGATCGGCGGTCGAGCGGTGCAGCGCCAGGAACGCCTGGCCCATCGCCAGCGTGTCGCCGAGGAACGGCCCGCCCTTGTCGTTTGCGCCGTGCGCGAAGCCCCCGCCGGCAAGCGCGCGGTTCCTGCCGATCCAATCCGCCGCCGCGACCGCGCGCTTCAGCGCCCCGGCGTCGCCCGTGGCGTCGTGATAGGCGGCGAGCGCCGCGATCGCCCAGCCGTTCTCGCGCGCATAGATGCTGGCGTCGATGCGCGGCATGGGCAGGGCGCGGCGGCCCGCGTCGTCGAGCGCGAAGAAATCGGCGGCGTGACGCCCCGGCACCGAATCGGCGTCCTGGCTGGCGTAGAACGCGCCTTCGGGCGAGCCGAGAAACCCGACGAGATAGCGATAGACCTTCGCCGCCGCGTCGCGGTGCTCTTGCGCGCCCCATTGCGCGTGGGCCTGGGCGTAGAGCGTTAGGTACGCGGCCTGAATGCCCATGATCTTCTCGAAGTGCGGCGATTTCCAATCCGCCTTGTCGGAATACTGATAGACGCCGCCCCAGGCCGGATCGATCAGGTTGAAGGACTGCGCCAGGGTTTGGCGCGCCATCGCCTCTTTGTCCCTGTCGCCGCGCTTGGCGCCGCCGAGCGCCCATTCCATCGCCTGGGCGTCGACGAATTTGTGCAAGGTTCCCCAGCCGCCGTTCGCGCGGTCGTAGGCCTTGTCGAATACGGCTTCGAGCTCGGCGCGCCGTTCCGCCGGCAGGCGCGTCGCGGGATTGGCGTCGGTCTCGGCCGGGCGCTCGCCGTAGTTCACCGGCGAGGGATCGGCCACGATTTCCTTCAGGATCGCCAGGAAATGCCCGGGCCGGCGATAGCCGCGCAGCTTGGCGATTTCGGCGCCGTCGGGCCCGAACACCACCGTGGCGGGCCAGCCCCAATCCTCGTAGCGCAGCGACAGGTCGGGCCGCGAGTCCTGGTCCACGCGCACGGGGATGTAGTGTTTTTCCAGTTCCGCCAGCACGTCCGGATCGCGGTAGGTCGTCGCCTCCATCACGTGGCACCAGTGGCACCACACCGCCTTGAGATAGAGGACGACGAAGCGGTTCTGCGCCCTGGCGTCGGCGAACACCTGGTCGGAGAAATCGCGCCAGGCGATCTTGGACTCGGCCGCGCTTGGGGGCGCGGGAGCAAACAGCAGCGCGGCGGCGAATGCCGTCATGACGAGGCGGCGCATCGAGGTATCCTCCGGCCCGTTTTGCCGCCCCAGTCATACGCCCGAGCGGCGGCGCATGGGCATCACTTGGTGTCAAATCGGCGCGAGGGACCTACGCGCCGGCGCGGACGATCCAGCCCTGCTCGACCCAGGCCCGCAGCAGTTGCGCCGCGCGCGTGCCCGCCTCGGGCTCGGGCACGAAGCCGGCCAGCAGCTCGCACAGCGCCGCGAAGGCCCGGCCCGCGCGCGCGGCGGCCAGGACGGCCGCCTCGTCCGGGGTCAGCGAGCGGAACCGCACCTGGCCTTCCTGCCGCCACAACGCGAACGGCGCGGGCGCGGGGCGCTTGGCGGGTTTGGGCGCGGGCGCGCCGTCGCCGGCGTTTTCCAACGCGTTCCACAGCTCGGGCACGGTCCAATGCGAGTCGAACGCGCGCAGCGAGGGATGGAACAAAAGCGTCATGCCCGGCCAGTCGCCGGGCGCAATCGCGCCGACGGCGGCCGCGTCCAGGACCGGCGCGTCGGCGGCGTCGAAGCAGCCGGCCAGCGCCCATTCGAAGCCCGCGAGCTCGGCCAGCGCGGGCGCGGCGCGCCACGGGTCGGTTTCGCGGAGATACGCCGCGAGCCCGCCGCCGTACCAGCGGATCGAGAAATGCCGGGGCGGGTTGAGCGCGATGTAGCCGCGGCCCATCCGGTCGAAATCGGCGTCGCCCAGCACGACTTTCAGCCTGGGGAAATTCGTTTCCATGGCTTCGAGCAGCCGCAGCGGATAGGCGCTGCGATAGACGCCGAGCAGGGTTTCGGCCGAGGCCTTGCGCGTGGCGCGCGTCCGGCCGGCCATGGCCGCGTCGTCGCCCCGGATATAGGCCATGAAATCGGCCTGCAGGCGGTCGAGCGGCGGGGTGTTGGCGAGCGCGGCCATGGCGTTCACGCCGCCCGTTCGGCCAGCGTGGACAGGGCCACGCGGCGCATCTCGGCGACTTCCGCCAGCAGCTCCGCCAGGGGCGGGATGTTGGCGTCGCGCTCGATCATCGCGGGCCTGGGGCCGAAGCGGCGCAAGGCTTCCGCGAACAGGCGCCAGACCGGGCCGATCACCGGATGGTCGTGCGTGTCGACGATGTGGCTGGCGTTGTTCTGGTGCCCCGCCAGGTGGAACTGGCGCACGCGCCCGGCCGGCACGCCCGCGAGATAGTCCAGCGGGTCGAATTCGTGGTTGTAGGCGCTGACATAGATGTTGTTGACGTCGAGCAGGATGTCGCAGTCCGCGCGCGCGGCCACGGCGCCGAGGAACTCCCATTCCGGCACGGCGGAGAAGCTGTAGTCGACGTAGCTGGACACGTTCTCGAGCGCGATGCGCCGGCCGAGATAGTCCTGCACCCGCGCCACGCGCTCGGCGATATGGCGGATCGCCTCTTCCGTGTGCGGCACGGGCAGAAGGTCGTGGCTGTTGACGCCGGCATGGCCGGTCCAGCAGAGATGGTCGGAGACGATCGCGGGCTCGACGCGCCGCGCGAGGTCGCGCAACTGGCGCAGATAGTCCATGTCCAGCGGATCGCTCGCGCCGATCGACAGCGACACGCCGTGCATGGCCAGGGGATAGCGCGCCCGCGCGCGCTCGAGATTGGCCAGCGGCGGTCCGCCGGGAACCAGGTAGTTCTCGCTCAAGACCTCGAGCCAATCGACCGGGCGCACGTCGCCCTCCAGCAGCTCGGCCTGGAAGTCGGTGCGAAGCCCCAGGCCGAAGCCCCGCCAGTTTTCAAGCGCGGCCGAGTTTCGCATCGCCTGACCGTCCCGCCGGAAACGCAATCGGGCGCCCAGGCCTGGCCGGCCCGGACGCCCGGAAGCTTACCAGATCGAAAACGCGCGGCGGCGTTAGGAGACCTTGCCGCCCGACTTCTCGCATGCCGCCTTGTCCGCGGATTCGACCCACCCCTGGCCCTTGCAGGCGTTCAGGCCCTTGCAGGAGCTGGTGGCGGTCTTGCAGGCGCTCTGGCCCTTGCAGGCGTTGGCGCCGACGCACTTCACGGCGGCTTGGGCCGGCGAGAAGGAGCCGACGATGCCGGCGGTGGCGAAAGCGGCGGCCGCGGTGGCGGCGAGAACGATACCCGTCTTCTTCATGGTCGAATTCCTCTTCGAATGATTGCTGCGAACGGCTCGCGAAGAACCACCCCCACTATAGGCGCACGGCAGGTATGCCGGAATCAAGCGGACGTGAGCGGCCCGTGCGCGGCGGCCGCCGCCGGCGCCGGCGAATCGCCGGAATCCGCGGGGTTTGGCGGCGCGGCGGCGTTCACGCGCAATGGCCGGCGCCGCGCGGCGGTTTCACAAACGCGTGCGCCGAATGTCAATCGAGGCGGCCGGGACTATTTGCCCAGGATGTTGTGCAACGGGACGGAGTAAGTGAGCGTCAGCGTTTCCACGCCCGGATTCCTGTCGCCCAGGCTGGCGTTCGACAGATGGGCGATGCCGAGGCTCAGGCGCGAATAGTCGTCGAAGCGCCAGGCGAGTTCGGCCGAGGAGCGGAACTCGACGATGAAGCCCAGATCCTTGCCCTTGCCCTCGTGATACAGGCCGGGCGCGAAGCTGGGGGTGAACACGACGCGGTTGCCGAAATACACGTCCAGCCGCACCCCGGCATAGACATAGGCCGAGCCCTTGTTGGTGGCCCAGGCGCCCATGTGCGGCGTGAAGTACCAGAGCTTCTTGTTGGAGCGGTATTCGAGGTTGAACAGGGCCGCTTCTTGCTTGTCGCCCTTGTTCTTGACGGCGCGAACGAAGTCGTAATAGCCGGCGCCGAAGGCGAGCGCGTCGGGCTCGTCGTTTTGGTTCAAATTCTGGGCGGCGGCCGGCGGCGCCGGCGCGAGGAAAATCGCCAGGGCGCACATGGCCGCGCGGATGGCAGCCCGGCCCGCAGCCGGTTTCAGGCGCTGACGCACTCTTGCCTGCTCCCTGCACGCCCCGTTTCGGGGATGGCGCCCGGGTCTTGCCGCCCGGGGCGCTTGCTCGGGGAACAAAATACCTGTGGATC
The DNA here is from genome assembly GCA_052387895.1 of Rhodospirillales bacterium. Classification (GTDB taxonomy): domain Bacteria; phylum Pseudomonadota; class Alphaproteobacteria; order JAEULC01; family JAEULC01; genus JAEULC01. The sequence continues at coordinate 9,863 of JBQTIS010000558.1, forward strand.
GATTTGTTTTTCCATGCCGATTCAAGGCTTTGGCCGCAAAATCGCATCCCCGTGGCAGAATTGCCACAAACAACCCCTGTCAAATCAAGCGCTTGAACCGCTCGGTGGCGCCGACCAGGGCGGCGCGGATGCCCGGTTCCATGGCCGAATGCCCGGCATCGGGCACGACCACGAACTCGGCCCCGTTCCAGGCGCGCGCCAGCCGGTCGGCGGTGGCGATCGGGCAGACCATGTCGTAGCGCCCGTGCACGATCACCGTGGGCAGGTGCCGGATGCGCGGCAGGCCTTCCATCAACGCGTTGGGCGGCAGGAACACGCGGTTGACGAAGTAATGCGCCTCGAGCCGCGCCAGGGCGAGCGCCACGCGGTCCTCGTTCACCGCCGCCACGTTGTCGGCGTTGGGCAGCAGGGTCGAGCACGCGGCCTCGTAGGCGCTCCAGGCGCGCGCGGCGGGGCGATGGCGCGCGGGGTCGGGGTCGGTCAGGCGCTTGTAGTAGCCGGCCAGCAGATCGCCGCGCTCGGCCTCGGGCAGGAAACCGGTGAAGGCGCGGTGCGCCTCGGGGAACACCAGGCCCATGCCGTTGAGGAACCATTCCACCTCGCCGTCCTGGCACAAAAAGACGCCGCGCAGCCCGCACCCCGCGCACCGCTGGGGATGGCGCTGGCCAAAGGCCAGCGCCAGCGTGCTGCCCCAGGATCCGCCGAACAACAGCCAGCGGCCGATGCCCAGGGTTTCGCGCAGCGCCTCGATGTCGGCGATCAGGTGTTCGGTGGTGTTGTCGACGATCTCGGCGTTGGGGGTCGACCGGCCCGCCCCGCGCTGGTCGAAGATCACCACGCGATAGAAGCTCGGGTCGAAAAACCGCCGGTGCGCCGCCGTGGCGCCGGCGCCGGGCCCGCCGTGCAGGAACAGCACCGGCCTGCCGGCGGGATTGCCGCACTGCTCGTAATAGATGCGGTGACGCGCGTCCGCACGCAGCGTTCCCGTGCTATACGGCTCGGTCGGCGGATAGAGGTCGGTGCGGGCCATGCAGGCGAGCGGAAGGCGTTTCCCGGTTCAGGTCCGCGCGGCATCGTGCGCCGCCGGCCGCGTTGCGTCGAAGGCCCGGTTATCGCTTATCGTGCCCGCGAGTTAAACAGGGAAATGCGCCCGCGCCTTCGCCTTCTTCCCGCGGCCGGCCCGGTCCTGGCCGGCCTGGTCTCGGCCGGCCTGGCTTTGGCCGCGCCGGCTTTTCCCGCCGACGCCGGGGAGCGCGTTCGCGCCGTGGCGGCGCTGGACGGCGATACCATCCGGCTGGACGGCGGGACCGCGCTGCGGCTGGTCGGCATCCGCGCGCCCAAGGGCCCGGCCGAGGCGCGCTTCGCCGGAGCCGCGCGCGACCGGCTCGAGGCCCTGGCGGCGGGCCGGAACCTGACGCTGGAGATCGGCGGGCTGGGCCGCGACCGTCACGGGCGAATTCTGGCCCATGCCACGCGCGACGACGAGGTATGGCTGCAAGGGGCGATGCTGGAGGCGGGGCTTGCCCGGGTCGAGACCTTTGCCGACAATCGCGCCCGCGCCGCCGCCATGCTGGCGGCGGAGCGCGCGGCGCGCGGCGCCGGCCGCGGATTGTGGGCGGACGGGCGCTACCGCGTGCTGACGCCGGAGGAGGCCGAGCGCGCGGGCGACGGCTTCCATCTGGTCGAAGGCCGGGTCAGGCGCGTGGCGGAGCGCCGAGGGAGGTTCTATCTGGATTTCGGCGCGGATTGGCGGCGCGATTTCACCGTGGCGATCGCCGGCGGCGAGCGGGCGCGCTTCCGCGCAGCCGGACTCGACCCGGCGGGGCTCGATGGCGCCAGCTTGCGCGTGCGCGGCTGGCTGCGCCGGCTCAACGGGCCGATGATCGAGGCGACCCACCCCGAGCAGATCGAGCGCATCGCGCCATGACGCGCCACCCCGCCCGCTTTCCGGCGTTCGCGCTTTCCTTGGCGCTCGGCGCCTGCGTGGTGGACCCCGCGGCCGGGCCGGGGGGCCTGCCGCAGCTCGCCACCCGCGCCGACGAGCTGGCGCTGGGCCGCGAGGAGCATCCGCGCATCCTCAAGCAGTTCGGCGGCGCCTATGAGCGGCCGGGACTCGGCGCCTATGTCGACCAGGTGGGGCAGAATCTGGTCAAGGCCGCGCTGCTGCCCGAGGTGGCGTTCAGCTTCACGGTGCTGAACAACCCCGTGGTCAACGCCTTCGCGCTTCCCGGCGGGTTCGTGTACGTGACCCGGGGCCTGTTGGCGCTGGCGGGCAACGAGGCGGAGCTGGCCTCGGTCCTGGCGCACGAGATCGGCCATGTCGCCGCGCGCCATGCCGCCCAGCGCCACCAGCGCGCGGCGGCAGTGGCGGCCAAGCCTTCGCCCAAGGCCGCGGCCGGCAGCGCGATGACCGAGGGCGCCCAGGACCAGCTCGCCTATGTGCAAGGCTATTCGCGCGAGCAGGAGGCCGAGGCCGACACGCTGGGCATCGGCTATTTGGCGCGCGCCGGCTACGATCCGGGCGCGATGGCGAGTTTCCTCGGCAAACTGGACGCGCAGGCGGCGCTGGAGGCGGAGCTCGCCGGGCTTCCGGCCGGCGAGGCCAACGCGATGAGCTTCACCGCCACGCACCCGCGCACGGCCGACCGCGTGCGCGCGGCCGAGGCGCTGGCGGGAGAGATCGCCGGCAGGCCACGGGCGCTGAACGAGGACGCCTATCTGAAGCAGATCGACGGCATTCTTTACGGCGACGATCCGGACCAGGGCTTCGTGCGCGGCGCGTCGTTCCTGCATCCGAAGCTGCGCTTGCGCTTCGACGTGCCGGCCGGCTTCCGGCTGTTCAACTCGTCTTCCCGCGTGATCGCGCGCAACGCCGAGGAGGCGGTGATCCTGTTCGACCAGGCGCCGGCGCCCAAGACCCTGGGCGTGGCCGACTATTTGACCCAGGTGTGGTCGCGCGACCTCGCGCTCGGCGACGTCGAGAGCATTTTCGTCAACGGCTTCGCCGCGGCCACGGGCTGGGTGCGCGTCGAAACCAACCGGGGCCAGCGCGACCTCAGGCTGGTGGCGATCCAGTTCGGCGCCGACACGATCTTCCGTTTCACCTTCATCACGCCGCCCGCGCTGACCGAGACGTTGGCGGTCGAGCTTCGCCGCGCGACCTACAGCTTCCGGGCGCTGAGCGACGACGAAACCGCCGCGCTGCGGCCCCTGCGGTTGAGCGTCGTCGGCGTGCGGGAAGGCGAAAGCGCCGCGACGCTGGCCGAGCGGATGCCCATGGCGGAGCGGCGCGAGGCGCTGTTGCGCGTGCTGAACGGCCTCAAGCCCGAGGAGCGGCTTGTTCCGGGCCGGAAGGTCAAGCTCGTCGCCGAGGAATGAGGGCGGATTTTCCGCCGCGCCGGACGTGGTATGGTTCGCCGGGGACGCCATTCCAGCGAGTTCTTTAGGTCATGGGCACCCGGAAAGCTTCGTCGGACCGCTCCGCCGCCTGGCTTTGCGCCGCCGCGTTGGCGGCGGCCGCCGCCATCGCCGGCCCGGCCCGCGCCCAGCAATCCGGCGGGTGGCTGGACATGCTGGGCGGGGTTTCCGGCGCGGTCGACCGGCTTTCGGAAACCCTGGTCACGCCCGAGCAGGAACGCCAGATCGCCGAGACCGAGCACCCCAAAGTCCTGGCCCAGTTCGGCGGCGAGTACGCCGACCCGGCGGTCAAGGACTACGTGGCGCAACTGGTGAAGGCGCTGGGCAAGGCGTCGGACCGGCCGGACATCGAATACCGGGTGACCGTGCTGAACTCGCCTGTCGTGAACGCGTTCGCGCTGCCCGCCGGCTACGTTTACGCCACGCGCGGCCTGTTGGCCTTGTGCGGCAGCGAGGCCGAGCTCGCCGGCGTGATGGCGCACGAGATCGGCCATGTCACCGCGCGCCACACCGCGCAGCGCTACGGACGCTCGGTGCTGGCCTCGGGCGCGGCGGGGCTGGCGGGACTGTTGAACAGTCCGCTGCTGCAACAGGCCACGCAGATCGGCGGCCAGTTGTGGATCCAGAGCTTCAGCCGCGACCAGGAATTCCAGGCCGACCAGCTTGGCGTCGCCACCATGGCGCGCGCCGGCTACGACCCGCGCGCGATGGCGGGCTTCCTCGCCAAGCTGCGGCAATATTCGGAATTGCAGACGGCGCTGGCCGGCCGCAAGCCCGGCGAGGCCGACCAGTTCAATCTGTTCGCCACGCATCCGCGCACCGGCGAGCGCGTGGAGCGCGCGGCGGAACAGGCGGGCCAGGCCGGCGCCAAGGGCCGCGAGGAGCGCGATTCGTATCTCGGGCGCATCGACGGCATGCTTTACGGCGACGATCCGGCCCAGGGCTTCGTGCGCGGGCGGGTGTTCGCGCATCCCCAGATGAAGTTCCGTTTCGAGGCGCCGGAGGGATTCCAGCTTCTGAACGGAACCACGGAGGTCACCGCCGCCGGCCCGGGCGGCGGCGCGATCCGCTTCGACGCCGCGCCCGAGGCCTATCGCGGCCAGATGCGCGGCTACGTGTCGGAGGTGTGGGCGCGCGGCCAGCGGCTGGCGAGCGTCGAGACGCTCAACGTGAACGGCATGGAGGGCGGATCGGGCGTGCTGCGCGTCAACACGCAAAGCGGGCCGGCGGACGTGCGGCTGACCGCGATCCGCTTCTCGCCCGAGCTGATCTTCCGTTTCCAGTTCGTGGCGCCGGCGCAGACGGCGGCGCAGATTTGGCCCGAGTTCGGCAAGGTGACGGGCAGCTTCCGGCGCCTGAGCGACGCCGAGGCGGCGGCGATGAAGCCGCTGCGCCTGCGCCTGGTGCGCGCCGGGCGCGCCGACAGCGTGGAATCCCTGGCCCGGCGCATGGCGGCGCCCGACCGGCACGCCGAGCGGTTCCGGGCGCTCAACGGAATCGGACCCGACCAGCAGGTCGCCGGCGGGCAGACCTACAAAATTGCCGCCGAATGACGCCGCGCCGGCGGGCGGATCGCCGCCCGCCGCGATCCAGCCGGCGCCGGCTTCGCCAGCGACCCGCGCCCAGCGCCGGCGCGCGGCGCCGATCGCCGTCGTGCTGGGCCTGAGCCTGGGCGCTTTCGTGACGCTGGCGATCAGCGTCGAGCTGGCGATGGGGTATATCGGCGCGCGCCGCACCGCCTACGAGCTGGTGCGCGACCGCGCCGTGGGCACGCTCGACTCGCTGGTCGAGCACATCCGCTACCACCTGCAGCCGGCGCTGGACCAGGTGCAGTTCATGGTCGGCCGGATCGAGACCCGGGCGCTCGACCCCGCCGACGAGGGCCGGCTGGCCGAGGCGCTGACCTATGCGATGGCCGCCGCGCCGCACGTGACGTCGCTCGCGTTCGTGCGGCCCGACCTGAAGGCGACCGGGGTGCGGCGCTTCGGCGGCCGCGTCGAGGGGTACGAATTCGACTTGGGGCTGATGCGCGGCGGCGCCGCCGCCTTCGCCGAAACCATCGAGTCGCCGGGGCCCTATTGGGGCGAGGTGCGGTATGGATCGGCCAACGAACTGGCGGTCGTCAACCTGCGCGCGCCGGTGAGACGGGACGGCGCGATCCTGGGGGCGCTGGCGGCGGCGATCTCGATCTTCGACCTGTCGCGGATTCTGGCGGAGATGAGCATCGACCGCACCGACCGGCCGTTCGTGCTGTTGGGCCGCAACCGGGTTCTGGCCCATCCCGGCAACGTGTTCGGCGTGCCGCTGGAGCAGCGGCTCGACATGCTGCTGCCCTCGGTGAAGGACTTCGGCGATCCGGTGCTCGAGGATCTGTGGCATCCGGCCAAGAGCCGGCTGATCGAGCGCAAGGGCGATATCGAGGCGCGCTTCGTGGACGCGCCCGGCGGCAGGCGCGTGGTGGTGTTCCGGCAGGTCGACTCGTTCGGCAAGGACCCGTGGATCGTCGGCACGCAGTTCCTGGCGAGCGAGCTGGGCGAGGAGTTCGAGCGCGTCAACCGCGTCGTCTACGTGGGCCTGGCCGTGCTGGCGCTGGCGGTGGCGGCGGCGATGATGCTGGGCCGGCGCCTGTCGCGGCCGATCCATCGCCTGGCCGAGGTCGCGGACGCGATACGCCACCTGGACCTCGACGGCCTGAAGCCGCTGCCGCGCAGCCGCATCAGCGAGATCGACCGCGCGGCGCGCGCGTTCAACGCCATGATGGCGACCATGGCGTGGGTCGAAACCTATCTGCCACGGCGGCTGGTGAAGCGGCTGATCCGCCGCCAGACGGGCGTGGAGTCCGAGGAGCGCGAGGTCACGGTGCTGTTCACCGACATCGTGGGCTTCACGCGGCTGTCGGAATCGAAGCCCGCGCGCGAGACGGCGGCGCTGCTGAACCAGCACTTCGCGCTGGTCGAGAAATGCATCGCCGACGAGCAGGGCACGCTGGACAAGTACATGGGCGATTCGGCGATGGCGTTCTGGAACGCGCCCGAACCCCAGCCCGACCACGCGCTGCGCGCCTGCCGCGCGGCGCTGGCGATCGCCAAGGCGATGCGCGAGGACGCGCGGCGGCGGCGCCAGGCGAGCCAGCCGGTATTGCGCGTGCGGGTGGGCCTGCACACCGGGCCGGTGCTGGTGGGCAATATCGGCGCGCCCGGGCGCATGGACTACACCATCGTCGGCGACACGGTGAACACGGCGCAACGGCTGGAGAAGCTGGGACGCCGCTTCGACGACGGCGAGGCGCCGGTCGTGGTGCTGGCGAGCGAAAGCACGGCGCGCGCCGCCGGCCAGGCGATACGCACGGCCGAACTCGGCATGCGGGGCCTGGCGGGACGCGAAAAGCCGATCACCGTCTATCGGCTGGATTGACGCGCGGCCCTGAAAAGCGAAACGCCCGCGGGACCGCCGCGGGCGTCGCTTAAAGGAAGCCGAACGGCGTTCAAGCCGCGCGCAGCACGCTTTCCAGCTTCTGCGCCGCGGCCATCTCGTCGATCTTCTCGACCGCCGCCAGCTCGCGCGCCAGGCGGTCCAGCGCCGCCTGGTAGATCTGGCGTTCGCTGTAGGACTGGTCGGGCTGGCCCGCGTTGCGGTACAAATCGCGCACCACCTCGGCGATCGACACCGGGTCGCCGCTGTTGATCTTGGCTTCGTATTCCTGCGCCCGGCGGCTCCACATCATGCGCCGGATGCGCGAGCGGCCCTTCAGCGTCTTCAGCGCCGTTTCCATTTCCTTGCGGCTGCTGAGGCGGCGCAGGCCGGAATTGGTGGCCTTGCCGACCGGCACGCGCAGCGTCATGCGCTCCTTCTCGAAGGTGATGACGATCACCTTCAGGCTGGTGCCCGCGATCTCCTGGTGCTCGACGCCCTGGATGCGGCCGACGCCGTGCGTGGGATAGACCACGTAGTCGCCGGCCGAGAACTCGGGCTCCTTGCCGTTGTACGGCGGCCGCGGCGCCAACACCGGGCGGAACTGGCCGGGCATGCCCGGGCGCATCTGGCCCGGCTTGCCGGGCAGCCGCGGCGGCATGCCCTTCGAGGGAATGAACCTTGCGTTCGCGTTGGCGGCCGGCCGCATCGGCTGGACCGGCTTGACGGAAGCCGCCTTGGCGGGCGCAATCGCCCGCAGGGGCGCCGCCTTGGGAGCCAGATTGCTGGTTTTCATGCCATTCCTTTGCTTGGCCGAAATCGCCGGCCGTTTGGTTTTCGCCGAAACCGCTTTCGCGGCCGGGCGCTTGGTTTTGCCGGGCGTTCCGCCGGCGGCCTTTTGCGCCGCCTTTTTGTCTATCGCCATGACCCGCTCTCATCCCGCCATCCATAGGGCTCCCCGACCCCGGATAGCGCACAAAGCCCCTTGCGCCGTTCCGTCCCGACGGAAACCGGCGAAAAACGGCGTCCTCTCCTATAGAAAGCGCCGGAGATGGCCTGTTCTGGCCGTTGTTCTGGCACCCCCAGCACCGTTCTTATATTAGTATCACAAAATTTCCCGGGAGTCAGCGGACGCGATATGAGCCATGCGCCAAGAGCATGGCGAGGCGAAAAACGCTTTAACTAAAGTATATTAACGTTTGGCCGGATTGGCGCTGAAATGCTCGGCGAACTTGTTGGGCTTGCCCTTCCATTCCTCGGCGTCGGCGGGATGCTCGCCTTTTCTGGTGATATTGGGCCAGGATAGCGAGTACTGACGGTTGACCTCGGCGAATTTCTCTGCCGACCCGTCGGTGTCCGGCACGATCGCCTCGGCCGGGCATTCCGGCTCGCACACCCCGCAATCGATGCACTCGTCGGGATGGATCACCAGCATGTTCTCGCCCTCGTAGAAGCAGTCCACCGGGCAAACCTCGACGCAGTCCATGTACTTGCACTTGATGCAGGCTTCGGTGACGACGTAGGCCATCCACTCTCTCTCCCGGTTTCTTGCCTGGCTCTTTTCTGGGCCGGGACGGCGGTTGCCCGGCGGCGCTCGCGCCCGCCGCCGAATCGGCGGGCCGCGACGGCGCTTGGGGGTAGCACGTAAGCCGCGCGCCACGCAACCCTAGAGCGTTTCAAAGATTGTTTGAATCGGGAGGGATTCCCAAAGGACCGGGTTTGTGATTCAAGATGCTGGCTGGAGAGGAGGCCAGCAAAGATGACCCGACCTCTTTCCAACGATCTACGTGAA
>JBQTIS010000559.1:0-5745 GCA_052387895.1 Rhodospirillales bacterium
CTATCCCGGCGCGTCGCTGTTCGGCGCCTATGGCGGGCTTAGCTGCATCCTGGCGAAGGAGCTGACGCGCTCCGCCCTGATGGACGCGCTTCGGCGCCGGCATCACTACGCCACCACGGGCTGCCGCATGCTGCTGGACGTGCGCGCGCGGTTCGACGGGCCGGCGGAGCGGTTCGAGGACGACCCGAAGCTCGGCCCCGCCCGCGCCTATGCCGTGCGCGAGGCCTTGATGGGCGACATCGTGCGCAGCGACGGCGCGGTGACGCTCCAGGTCGAGGCGCTGGGCTCGGCGCCGATCGAGCGCCTGGAGATCCGCAACGGCAAGGACGTGCTGGAGACCGTGCGTCCCTATGGCGAGGCGGACCTCGGCAGCCGCATCCGCGTGATCTGGGAAGGCAGCGAGTACCGCGGGCGCGGCCGGCAGACGATTTGGGACGGCGAGGCGCGCCTCGCGGGCAACGGCTTCGCCGCGGTCAAGCCGGTTAATTTCTACAATCTCGACAAGAGGCTGGTGCGCCACGACAGGGCCCGCGTGTCGTGGCAGGCGCTGACCACCGGCGGCTTCGGCGGATTCGACGCCTGGCTCGACGATCCCGATGCCGGCACCCTCATCCTCGACACGGGCCTGGTGAAGGCGGAGATCCCGGTCGCTTCCATCGGCCTCGAAGATCGGGTGTTAGCGACCAACGGCGGCATCCAGCGCCAAATCCGCGTGTTCCGCCTGCCGGACGAGAACACAAAGCGCCACATCAAGCTGGAACGCCGCCTGAAACCCACGCGCGGGCGCGACGACGCGCTTTACGTCTGCGCGACGCAGGAAGACGGGCACCTGATCTGGTCCAGCCCAATTTACGTGATCTAGCGTCCGATTATGCGCCTCAACGATCTCGAACAGGAGATGCTCGACGGCAAGCACGGGCCCCCGCGCCAATGGGCGATCCGCCAGCAGATGCGCGTGGGACGCTTCTTCGACGCCGAGGATTTCGTGGAGGTCGCGCAGGTCCACCTCATGGCCGACGCCGAGTCGCTGGGCGAAACCGGCGTGCGGGTGCTGGAGCGCGTGGCCAAGGCCGAGCCGGAGCACCGCCGCGCGCGCGTGCCGACGGTCACCGATCCGCGCGGCATCGACTTCGAGGCCTATCGCCGCCTGGGCCAGACCGAACGGATGGCCGAACTCGAGCGCCGCGCGATCGCCGCGTTCCGGGCGATGGATATCCTGTTGACCGACACCTGCATCAACTACCAGACCGTCATGCCGCCGGTCCTGGGCGAGCATCTGGCGTTCGGCGACACGGGCTCGACCATCTACGCCAATTCGGTGCTGGGCGCGCGCAGCAATTTCGAGGGCGGGCCGGCGGCGCTGGCCGCGGCGCTGACCGGCCGCGCGCCGCGCTACGGCTATCACCTCACGGACAACCGCCGGGCCACGCGCGCTTTCATTTTGAAAGACCGCCCGCACGACCTCAGCGCCTGGGGCGCCTTGGGCGGCGTCATCGGCCGGCGGCTGCAATCCTATTGGGAGGTGCCGGCGATCCTGGGGGTCGAGGGCGCGCCCAACTCCGATGAGCTGAAGCATTTCGGCGCGGCGCTGGCGAGCTTCGGCACGGTGGCGCTGTTCCACATGATCGGCGTGACCCCCGAGGCGCCCGACCTGCCCGCGATCATGGCCGCCGGCGGACCCGCGCCCGAGACCCTGGGCGCCGAGGACGTGGCCGCCTTCTACCGCTCCTATGGCGGCGGCGGGGACAAGCTGGACGTAGTGGTGTTCGCGGCGCCGCAATTGTCGTTGATGGAATTGCGGACCCTGGCCCAGCTGTTGGACGGCGCGGAACTGCACCCGCAGGCCGCCATGCTGGTGGCGACCTCGCCCGAGGTAAAGGCCGCCGCCGACCGGCTCGGCCTGACCCAGCGCATCGAGCGCGCCGGGGCCATCGTGCTGAAGGGCGTATGCTTCTACCAGATGCACGCGCGCGAAATCGGCGAGGCGATGGGCTGGAAGCGGCTGATGAGCAACTCGGCCAAGCTGGTGAACATCATCGCCGGCTACGGATATATTCCAAGCCTAGGCACGATGCGGGCCTGCGTGGCGGCGGCGGTGGCTGGCCGCGTGCCGAAGGAGCCGTCGGCATGACCGGCGGGCGCGTGATTCGGGGCCATGTCGGCATCGGCCCGCGAGTCACCGGCATGGCGCTGGCGGCCGACGACTATTTCAGCGCGCGCTACGACCTCGACCGCGTCGCCGGCGTGTTCTCGTGGCTCTCGCACGCGCTCTACGGCCAGTCCTATGTCGGCAAGGTGCTGGTGCTGCACGGCGCCAAGGGCGGCGTGGCCACCGCCTGGATGCTTCGCGCCATGGCAGCCGACGGCAAAGCGCCGCTGGCGCTGCTGCTTAATATCGCCAACCCGATCATGGTTCAGGGCGCGGCCTTCGCCGACCTGGCGTTCATGGACCGCTTCCAGGTCGACATCACCCAGGCCATCCGGACGGGCGAGATTGTGACCGTCGATCCCGAACAGGGCCAGGTGACAGTGCACGACGCGGCCTGATATGGGCTTGGCTTGCGCCGGAAACCCCGTATCATCGAGCCGATGGGCGGAACGGGAGAAGGGGAGGGTGCGATGATCCGCAAGAGCTTGAGCCGCCGCCGGGTCGTGGGCGGCATGGCCGCGGGCGCCGCGGCGCTGGCGCTGCCGCGGGGCGTGTTCGCGCAAGGCAACCCCGAGGCCGGCGAGATCGTGATCGCGCCGCAATTCGGCACGGCCTACGTGCCCCTGCACGTGATTAAGGCCCAAGGGCTGCTGGAAAGGCACCTCGCCAAGAATGGCCTGCCCAACACCAAGGTGGTTTGGCAGCGGACCACCGGCGGCGCGGCGGCGAACGAGGCGCTGCTGTCGGGCAACATGCACGTCGTGTCGGGGGGCGTCGGTCCGCTGCTGACCATCTGGGACAAGACCAAGGGCAACGCCGATGTGAAGGGCATCGGCTGCTTCGACGCCACCGCCATCTACCTCAACACCGTCAACCCGGCGGTCAAGACGCTGAAGGACTTCACCGACAAGGACCGCATCGCTCTGCCGGCCGTCAAGGTGTCGGTGCAGGCGGTAACATTGCAGATCGCCTGCGAAAAGGAGTTCGGCGTCGGAAACCACGAGAAGCTGGATCGCCTGACCGTATCGATGTCGCACCCTGACGGCATGGCGGCGATGCTGTCGGGCAAGTCCGAGATCACGGCGCACCTCAACGCGCCGCCGTTCCAGTACCAGCAGCTTGAAGACCCGCGCGTCCGCCGCGTCATGAGCTCCTTCGAGGCTCTTGGCGGGCCGGCGACGTTCGTATCGGCCTATACCACGTCGAAGTTTCGCAACGAGAATCCAAAGAGCTACAAGTCTTTTTTCGATGCGCTGGTCGAGGCGCAAGAATTCATCCAGAAGAACCGCGCCGACGCCGTCAAAATCTACATCGACGAGGAAAAGTCGAAGCTGGCGCCCGAGTTCATCGCCAAGATGATGGCTTCGCCCGATCTCAAGCACACGATCGTGCCCTTGAACACGGGCAAATATGCCGCGTTCATGCACAAGACCGGCCGTCTGAAGAACCTGCCGGAGTCGTGGAAGGACTACTATTTCCCCGAGCTTCACGGCGTCAAGGGGAGCTGAGGGGAGGCCGATGACTGCGGCGGCGGGCGGAAACGGCGCCGGCGCGCCCGCGCCGCTTCTGTCGGTCGAAGGGGTGACGCTTCAGTACAAGACGCGGGAACACCTCGTCACCGCCACCTATCGCGTCGGGTTCGAGATCCACCGCGCCGATCGCTTCGTGCTGCTTGGGCCGTCGGGCTGCGGCAAGTCCACGCTGCTGAAGGCCGTCGGGGGCTTCATGAAACCGGTCGAGGGCTCGATCGCGCTCAACGGCAAGGCGGTCGAGCGCCCCGGCCCCGACCGCATGATGGTGTTCCAGGAGTTCGACCAGCTGCTGCCCTGGAAAACCGTGCGGCAGAACGTGATTTTTCCAATGCTGGCCAGCGGGCGCTGCGGCCGGAGGGAGGCCGAGGCCCGCGCCCAGGCCTATATCGACAAGGTCAACCTCGCCAAGTTCGCCGACATCTATCCCCACATGCTGTCGGGCGGCATGAAGCAGCGCGTGGCCATCGCCCGCGCCATGGCGATGGAGCCGGACATCCTGTTGATGGACGAACCGTTCGCATCGCTCGACGCGCTGACCCGGCGCAAGATGCAGGACGAGCTGCTGCGGCTGTGGCAGGGCGTGCGCTTCACCGTGCTGTTCGTCACCCACTCGATCGAGGAGGCGATCATCGTCGGCTCGCGTATCCTGGTGTTGACGCCGCATCCGGGCCAGGTGCGCGCCGAGCTCAACGTCGCCGGCCTGGGCCAGGCCAGCCGCGAAGGCGAGGCGTTCCAGGCGTTGCAGCGGCGCATCCACGCCATGCTGTTCGCGCGGCGCGTGGAGGAGGAAGAGCGGGTGCGGGCCGATGCCTAGCGGCGAGACCATGCCGGCCGCTCCCGCAGCGCGGCCCGAGTTCGAGCTGGCGCCGCGCGACGCCGGCGCCATCGGCGACGTGGCGCGGCCGCTGTCGTTGTGGGAAAGGCTGGCGAACACGCTGTGGCTGCGACGGCTCGTCATCCTGGGGCTGTTGTGCCTGGCCTGGCAGCTCTACGCGCAATGGCTCAACAATCCGCTGATGTTCCCCACGTTCTACGACGTGTCGCTGGCGTGGTGGGATTCGACGACACGCGGGCCGCTGATCGACCGCACCTTTACCTCCATCCGCACGCTTTTGATCGGCTATGCCTGCGGCATCGCGCTCGCCGCCGCGTTCACCACGCTGGCGGTCTCGACCCAGCTCGGCACCGATCTGCTCTCGACGCTGACGGCCATGTTCAACCCGCTGCCGGCGATCGCGTTGCTGCCGCTGGCGCTCTTGTGGTTCGGCCTCGGGATGCCCAGCCTAGTGTTCGTCATCATCCATTCAGTCTTGTGGGCGGTGGCGCTCAACACCCATACCGGCTTCATGGCGGTCAGCGAGACCTTGCGCATGACCGGGCAGAACTACGGGTTGCGCGGCGTGCCCTATGTCATGAAGATTCTCATCCCCGCCGCCTTCCCCTCGATCCTGGCGGGCATGAAGATCGGCTGGGCTTTCGCTTGGCGCACGCTGATCGCGGCCGAGCTGGTGTTCGGCGTGTCGTCGCGCTCAGGCGGCCTGGGCTGGTTCATCTTCGAGAACCGCAACCAGCTCGAGACCGCCCATGTGTTCGCCGGCCTATTCACCGTCATCGTCATCGGCCTTCTGGTCGAAAGCGCGATCTTCCGCACGGTCGAGCTGAAGACCGTGCGACGCTGGGGCATGCAGCGATGACCGGCTCCAGGCTCGTGGTCGATCCGGCGGCGGTCGAGGAGGCCGCCAAGCTGCTTTACATCCGCGCGTTGAAGCTGCTGCCCGACGACATCAAGCAAGGCTTCACGCGGCTGGACGCGGGCGAAAGCGGCAAGACCGCCAAGGCCGTTCTGGCGACCATGATCGAGAACATCAAGGTGGCCGAGAAGACCCAGAACCTGCTGTGCCAGGATACCGGCATCCCGATCTACAACGTGCTGATCGGCCGCGCGGTCGAGGTCGACGGCGCGGCGCTGAAGGCCGCGATCCGCAGGGGCGTCGAGCGTGCGACCCGGGAGCATCCGCTGCGCTCGTCGATCGTGCATCCGATCTCGCGCAGGAACGAGCAAAC
>JBQTIS010000560.1:0-2303 GCA_052387895.1 Rhodospirillales bacterium
CGGCGTTCTACTTCTACGCCTACGCCGGCCTGCAGATTCCGATCGGCGTGATGCTCGACCGCCTGGGGCCGCGGCGGTTGATGAGCGGCGGCGCGGCGCTGGCGGGAATCGGCGGGGTTCTGTTCGCTATGGCGGATTCGCTGGCGCTGGCCTATCTCGGCCGCCTGCTGATCGGCGCGGGCACGGCGTTCAGCTGGGTGGGCGCGTTGACGGTGATCGTGCAGTGGTTCCCGGCCCGGCGCTTCGCCGCGCTGGCGGGCGGCACCCAGGCCTTCGGCATGATGGGCGCCATCGTTGGCCAAGCCCCCTTGGGCTTCGTGGTCGGCGCCCAGGGCTGGCGCTGGGGCATGCTGTGGGTCGGAGTGGCGGGCATGGCGCTGGCGCTGGCGATTTTCGCGGTCGCGCGCGACCGGCCGGCGGCGCATCACGCCGCGACTGGGATGGCGGCGGGCCTGCGCATCGCGATGGCGGAGCGCCAGACCTGGCTCAGCGGGATATTCGGCATGGCGATGGTCACGCCGACCGCAGCCTTCGGCGGCTTGTGGGCGGTGCCATACCTGATGCAGGTGCATGGGCTCGGCCGCGCCGAGGCGGCGGGGCTGACCTCGCTGATCTTCATCTCGTGGGCGGTGGGCGCGCCGCTGGTCGGCGGATTGTCGGACCGGCTGGGCAGACGCCGGCCGATCATGGTGGCGGGCGCGCTGACGGCGGGCCTGTGCCTGGGCGCCCTGCCGCTGACGACTGCCGCGCCGCCCTGGGTGATGGGCCTGCTGATGGCCCTGCAAGGCGTCGCCGCTTCGAGCATGGTGGTGGGCGTGGCGCTGGCGCGCGAGGCCGCCCCGCCCCAGGTCAGCAGCACGGCGATGGGCCTGGTCAACACCTTCGTGATCGGCAGCGGCGCCGTGTTCCAGCCGCTGATCGGGTGGATACTGGACCTGAACTGGGACGGCCGGCTGGCCGAGGGCGCGCGGGTCTATTCCGTGTCGGCCTATGACTGGGCGCTGGCGGCGCTGCCGCTGGCGTGCCTTGCCGGGCTTGCCGCCGCGCTGATGTCGCGCGAAACCGCGCGGGGCGGGTCGAAAATTTAGCGCCGATAGCCGCTGGTATTCTGGCCGCGGACTTCCTGCCAGAAATCGAAGGCCATGAGCGCCAGGACGATCAGGATGATCACGATCAGCGGCGCCGCCTTGACCCAAAACACGAAGACGCCGAGGAACAGCGTCACCAGCGCCATGCCGATCAGTCCGGTTACGATCATGCTCATCGCCGTCCGCTCCCGCTTTTTGCCGCGCCGCCGCGCCGCCTGCCCGCCAGCTTCGCCGCCAGCCAGCGCGCGGTGCGCAGCAGCCGCGCGTCGTTGCCGCGCTTGCCCACCAGTTGCACGCCCATCGGCATGCCGGACGGGCCCCGCAGCAGCGGCAGCGTCGCCGCGGGGGCGCCCAGATAGGTCCATAGAGTGCAGAAAATCGGGTTTCCGGTCGAGTCCAACCCGACCGGCGCTTCGCCCGGCGCGGCCGGCGTCAGGATCGCGTCGTATTCGTTGAACAGGTCGTCGAGCGACTCGTTGATCTTGTCGATCAGATCGACCGCGCGGCGGTAATCGACCGCCAGGTGCCTGCGCCCGCGCTCGATCAATTCGGCGAGCCTGGGGCTCAACTGGCCGCGCGCGCCCTCGTAGTCCCGGTGCAGGTTGCGCGCCATCTCGACGTCCATGATGGTGCGATGCATGCCGGCGATCTCGCCCGCGACCGAGGGCAGATCCACCTCGGCCGCCGCCTCGCCCAGCGCCGCCACGAGCTCGGCGAAGGCTTCCCTGGTGGCGGCCTCGGCCTGGTCCCAATGCGGCGTCTTGACGAAGGCGAAGCGCGGCGGCAGGGGCGGTTCTTCGGCCGCGACCGCGGCCAGCGGCGGCGTGGCGATGGGCCGCGTGTCGGGGTCGCGCTCGTCGAAGCCCGCCATGACCTCGGCCAACAGCGCGGCGTCTTCGACCGTGCGGGCGAACACGCCGACATGGTCGAGCGTGCGCGACAGGATCAGCGCGCCTGCGCGCGGGATCAGCCCGTGCGACGGCTTGAAGCCCACCACGCCGCAGAACGCGGCGGGGCGGATGACCGAGCCGTTGGTCTGCGAGCCGATCGCGCCCGGGACCATAGCCGCCGCCACCGCCGCAGCCGAGCCCGAGGACGAGCCGCCGGGCGTGCGTTTGGGATCGTGCGGGTTCCTGGTCTTGCAGGGATGGAAATAGGCGAATTCGGTGGTCACGGTCTTGCCCATGATCACCGCGCCGGCCGCCCGCAGCCGCG
>JBQTIS010000561.1:0-1746 GCA_052387895.1 Rhodospirillales bacterium
GGCGGTGGCCCTGGGCCTGGCCTTGGCGCGGCCGCTGATGCGCGGGTCGGGCGGCGACGCTCCCAAGCGCGCCGATTTCGACGCCGCGATCTATCGCGACCAGTTGGCCGAGATCGAGCGCGACCGCGCCCGCGGCACGCTCAGCGACGAACAGGCCGCCGCCGCGCGGCTCGAGGTCGAGCGCCGGCTGCTGGCGACGGCCGGCGCGGCCGGCCGCGCGGCCGAACCCGCCCAGCCCCGCCCAGCGGCGGCGCCGCTGCTGGCTGCGGCCGTGGCGGTCGCGGTGCCGGCCCTGGCGCTGGCGCTCTACGCCTGGATCGGCGCGCCCGGCCTGCCGGGCCAGCCCTTCGCCGAGCGGCGCATCGCGATGGGCCAGACGGCGGGACAAGCGGCCGGACAGCCGGCGATGGGCGGGGACCATCCCGGCGGCCAGGCGGAATCGATGGACGTGCTGACCGAGCGCCTGGCCAAGCGGCTCGCGGCCGATCCCGGCGATCCCGAGGGCTGGTCGCTGCTGGCGCGCTCCTACCAGCAGCTCGAACGCCACCGCGATGCCGTGGCGGCGCTGGAACGCGCGGCGTCGATATCGGGCCGCGACCCGCAATACGTCGCCGCCCTGGGCGAGGCGCGCATCATGGCCGCCAACGGCACGGTGCCGCCCCAGGCGCGCGCCGAGTTCGACGAGGTGCTGAAGCGCGAGCCCAAGGACCCGCGCGCGCGGTTCTACGTCGCGTTGGCCGAGGCGCAGGCCGGCAACCTCCAGGGCGCTCTCGACCGGCTGGTGGCGATGGCGAAAGAGACGCCGCAAGACGCGCCGTATCTGGCGATGCTGCGCGAGCGCATCGGAAGCCTCGCGAGCGAGTTGAAGCAGGACCCGGCCAAGCTGCTCGCGTCGCTGCCTCAGTCCATCGCTCCACGCGCGCAACAAGCGCCGCCGTCCCCGCCCGGCGCGGCTTCGGGCACGGCGCAGGAGCGCGGGCCCAGCGCCGCCGATGTCGCCGCCGCCCAAGCGATGTCGCCCGAGGCGCGCCAGCAGATGATCCGCGGCATGGTCGACGGCTTGGCCCAGCGCATGCAGGACAATCCCAGCGACGTCGAGGGCTGGCTGCGCCTGATGCGCGCCTACAAGGTGCTGGGCGAGGACGGGAACGCGGCCGAGGCCGCCGCCAAGGCCGCCGCCGCCAACCCGGCCCAGCGCATACGGATCGCGGCCATGGCGCAGCAGCTCGGCATCGGCACGCCGCTGCCGGCGCAGCCGGCAAACCCGACGACCGCGGCGCAGCCGGCAAACCCGGCGACTGCGGCGAAGCCGGCAAATCCAACGACCGCGGCGCAGCCGGCAAACCCGACGACCGCGGCGCAGCCGCCGAACCCGGCGGTCGCCGCCGCGCCGGCCGCGCTCGACGCGGCGGCGATCCGCGCGGGCGGGGCGGTCGCGCCGGAACGCCTCAGCGCGCTGCGCCAGAAGCTCTTGATCGTGCCGGACGACCGCGAGGCGCTGTGGCAGGTCGGCCTGGCCGAGGCCGGGGCCGGCAACAAGCTGGCCGCGGCCGAGCTGTGGGGCAGGCTGATCGCGCAGTTCCCGCCCGGCTCGCCCGAGCACGCGGCCCTGCGCCGGCGCCTGGACGGCCTCAGGTGATCTGCTAGGCTTCGCACGGCCGCGTTGTTTGCGAGGACCACGATGCCCGACACCGCCCCGCCCAGGACCGTCGCCTTCACCCGCATGGAGGACGGCACCAAGGAGGA
>JBQTIS010000562.1:0-1813 GCA_052387895.1 Rhodospirillales bacterium
TCGCCGAAGCGCCGGGCGCGCCGCCGGAAATCCCAGCGATGGTCGCGCCGGCCCGGGAAAGGTCGTATGGGCCGCGCATTGGGCGATCCGCCTCGGCCAGCGTCACCCAGATTACCTTGGCGAAGGAATAGACGTCGCAGGCCGCCCAATCGAAGACGTAATCCTCGTCGTGCGCGCCATAGAGCTCCGGCGCCGTGTAGTAGCGCGTTCCCATGATCTCGTCCGGCGCCATGATCGGGCGCAGGCGCGGCCGCATCGAAAGGCCGAAATCCCCGAGCACCCAACGCCCGTTCGCGCGCAGGATGTTGCCGGTCTTGACGTCGCAGTGGAACACGCCGCGTTCGTGCAGCAGGCTTAGGCACGCCGCCGATTCAGCCAGGATGGCGATGCGCTCGAGCGGCGTGGACTCGCGCGCGGCGATCAGCGCGCGCAACGGCGTCGCCAGCGGCATGGCGTAGCAGGCCGGCGGCGGTCCCGCGCCCGGCAGGCGCTGGTCCAGGATCGGCATGGAGATGTCCGAGCGGATCGAATCCATGATCTCGATCTCGCGCACGAAGCGGATGATCTTGGGCAGGTCGTTGGCCACCAGGATCTTGAGCGCGACCGCCTTGCCGCCGCGGCCGTAGGCCTTCCACACCTCGCCGCTGCCGCCGCTGCCGAGCCGGCGCCGCAGGCGCCAGCCGTGAACCGTGTCGCCTTTATGGAAAGCGGAGTTCGCCATCGTCGTTACGGCCCGCCTGTAACCCGGGATTCCATCGCCGCCGCGTTATAGGATGCCAAATCTTTAGAATGCGTTAATCCTCGCGCCGCCAGTGATGGGGCCGTACCCGTGCGGTCGCCGACGCTGCGCGCCGGCCCCGCCGGCCGATCCCGATCGGCCGCAAAGGTAAAGAGCATTTAACCATCCGCATTAGCGGATCATTAGGAAATTTCCCCGAGTATTTATGCAAATCAGCGGAGCCAGGACTCTCCGCGTCCACAGCTGGAATGGCGGACTTGCCGTAGCACAGACATGGACAGCGTCAAACAATCGCCGGTCAAGCATCCGGTTTCGCCCGACTCGGGTTGGTCGACCTCGCCGGATCTGCCGCGGCAGGTCGTCGAGCAGGTAGAGCCCCAGCGCGAGGTCGTCTGGTGGAACGGGGATGTGCGGACCATGCACGACCCGCCTCCTGCCGCGGGCGCCGCCCTGTGGCGGCCCGCGAACCGGCAAGACCTCGAAGACACGCATCAAGCCCTGTCCGAGCAGGTCGGACAGCTTGGCCCGTCGAAGCCTACGGCCGACCGCGGCCAAGCGGATGCGGCAAAATTGAGCGGCGCGAATGGGGGGACTACGGCCGACGCCGCCCCTGACAGCGCTCCCGAACACGGCGCGCTCGGCGGCAAAATCACTCGGGACTTGTTCGCCAACGACGACGACGACGGCGACGCGCACGCCGCCGGTTACCACCAGACCGTCACCGCCCCCCAGGCCGCCGTGGCGTCGGACGCCGGCGACTCGGCCGCCCATGCCCCGACCTCGGCCGAAAAGCCCGCCGGCGGCGACGACATCGCCTATGCCGTTTCAGACGGCGGCGGCACGGTCGATCGCGTCGTGATCCATGCGAACAAAGCTCCCACCGCGGTCGCCGACAAATTCGACGTCAAAGAGGACACCGCTCTCACCCGCAACGCCGCCCAGGGCGTGCTCGCCAACGACGGCGACGGCGACGGCCATGCCCTCACGGTCAGCGCCTACCAGGCGACCTCGGCCCAGGGCGGCACGGTCGCCATGAACGCCGACGGCTCGTTCACCTACACCCCGGCCGGCAAC
>JBQTIS010000563.1:0-4639 GCA_052387895.1 Rhodospirillales bacterium
CGCCCGCCGCGCCGGGATCGCCCGCCCGCGCGGCGAGGCCCAGATGGTCCAAAGGACCGATGCGCGCGGGGTCAGCCATGCAGCCGGGTTCCGTCGGGGTCGAAAAAGCAGGGCGAAACGACGGTCGCGGCCACGGTCCGGTCGATCAGAGGCGCATGGACTATCTGGCCCAACCGCTCGCGCCCGCTTTTGGCGAGCGCCAAGGCGATCGGCGCGCCGACGTTCGGGCTGAAGTAGCTGGAGGTCACGTGGCCGACCATGGCCATGGGCGTGGGCTGGTTGGGATCGTCCACCAGCTGCGCGCCCTCGGGCAGCGGGCGGCGCTCGCCCTCGGCCAGGCGCAATCCCACCAGCTGCTTGCGGCCGGGGCGCAGCGCGTCGGCGCGCCTCAAACCGCGCTTGCCGATGAAATCGGGCTTGGCGTCGGCCACCATCGCCGCCATGCCGAGGTCGTGCGGCGAGGTGGTGCCGTCGGTCTCGTGTCCCACGACGATGTAGCCTTTCTCGGCGCGCCGCACGTGCATCGCCTCCAGCCCATAGGGCGCGGCGCCGTATTTCTCGCCGGCGGCCAGCGCCGCGTGCCACAGCGCCAAGCCGTAGCTCGCGCGCACCTGGACCTCGAACGACAGGTCGCCGGTGAAGCTGACGCGCAAGACCCGCGCGGGAATCCCCGCGACCGTTCCGGCGCGCCAAGTCATGAACGGAAAAGCCTTGGAATCGAGGTCGATGTCCTGGGTCAGCTCGGCGAGCAGCTTGCGCGCGAAGGGCCCGGACAGCGTGACCACCGCGAACTGCTCGGTGACCGAGGTAAGCCGCACCTCGAGGTCGGTCCATTCCATCTGCAGCAGGTCTTCCAGCCACGACAGCACCGGGGCCGCGCCGCCCGTGGTGGTGTGCATCAGGTAGTGGCGCTCGCCCAGGCGCGCGCTCACGCCGTCGTCGAACACATAGCCGTCCTCGCGCAGCATCAGCCCGTAACGGCAGCGCCCGACGCCGAGCTTGGAAAAGCTGTTGCTGTAGACCAGGTCGAGGAACCGCCCCGCGTCCGGCCCCTTGACGTCGATCTTGCCCAGGGTCGAGGCGTCGAAGCTGCCGACCGTCGTGCGCGCCGCCTTCACCTCGCGCGCGACGGCTGCGTGCATGTCCTCGCCCGGCCGGGGGTAAAAGCGCGCGCGCTGCCACTGGCCCACGTTCTCGAACGCCGCGCCCGCGCGCGCGTGCCAGCGGTGGATCGGCGTCCAGCGCGCGGGATCGAGCAGCTCTCCCTTTACGCGCCCGGCCATCGCGCCCATCGCCACGGGCGTGTAGGGCGGGCGGAAGGTGGTGGTGCCGACGGCGGGAATCGAGGCGCCCGTGGCCTCGGCCAGGATCGCGAGCGCCGCCAGGTTCGAGGTCTTGCCCTGGTCGGTGCCCATGCCCGACGTGGTGTAGCGTTTCAGGTGCTCGACGCTGCTGTAGCCCTCGCGCGCGGCGAGTCTAAGGTCGGCGGCGGTCACGTCGTTCTGGTGGTCGACGAAATGCTTGGCGCCCTCGCCCAAGGGCTTCGACGACGGCACGATCCAGAGATGGCGCTGGGGCTCGGCCGCGGGCTCGGGTTCGGTGGCGGGCATGGCCGGAGCCTCGGCCGCGAAGCCGCAATCCGAAGCGGCGGCCGCGCCGGCGGCGTATCCCTGCGCCAAGCAGTCGGCGAGCGTGGTCGCGCCGTTGCACGACCCCGCCGAACGCACGGCCTGGACCGCCTGGCCCGGAACGAAGGCGCCGAGCGCCTCGTCGTAGGCGAGCCTGCCGCCGGATTGCGAGAACAGATGAACCGAGGGCGTCCAGCCGCCCGAGGTCAGCACCAGGTCGCACCTGATGGTTTCGCGGTCCAGCGCCGCGGATTGTCCGTCCTCGCTCAAGCGCGCGATGTCCACGGCGGTGACGCCGGCCGCGCCATGCACCGCCGTGATCGCGTGGCCGGTCACGATGCGCAAGGATCGCGCGCGAACCTGCCCCGCCCGCGCGCCTGCGGCCTCGGCGCGAACGTCGACGACCGCGGCGACATCGACGCCGGCCTCGGCCAGTTCCAGCGCGGCGCGGTAGGCTGAATCGTTGTTGGTCAAAACCACGGCGCGGCGTCCGCAGGCCACGGCGTAGCGGTTGAGATAGACCCGCGCGGCGTCCGCCAGCATCACGCCGGGCCGGTCGTTGTCGGCGAACACCAGCGGCCGCTCGATCGCGCCCGCGGCCAGCACCACCTGCCTGGCGCGGACGTGCCACAGGCGCTGGCGCGGCTGGCCGGGCGCGGGCTCGGCCACGTGGTCGGCCACGCGCTCGCACAGCGCCACGGCGTTTTGGTCGTAATAGCCGAAGGCCGTGGTGCGCGGCAGCATCGTCACCTCGGGCATCCAGCGCATCGTGTCGATCGTGTCGGCGGCCCAATCCGCCGCCGCGCGGCCGCCCAGCGCCGCCTTGTCGTGCAACAGGCTGCCGCCCAGTTCGCTCTGCTCGTCGCACAGGATCGCGCGCGCGCCGGCGCGGCCGGCCGTCAGCGCCGCGGCAAGCCCCGCGGGGCCGCCGCCCACCACCAGCACGTCGCAATGCGCGAAGCGGTGGTCGTAGCGGTCGGGGTCGGGCCGATCGGCGGCGCGGCCCATGCCCGCGGCGCGGCGGATGAACCACTCGTAGAAACGCCAGAACCCCGGCGGCCACATGAAGGTCTTGTAATAGAAGCCCGCGGGCAGCAGACGCGAGGCCAGGTCGTTGGCCCGGCCCAGGTCGAACCCGACGCTGGGCCAGCAGTTCTGACTCGCGGCGGCAAGCCCGTCGTACAACTCGATCTGCGTCGCGCGGACATTGGGCTCGCTGCGCTCGCCGGCCCTAAGCTGCACCAGCGCGTTCGGCTCTTCCGCGCCGGCCGCCATCACGCCTCGGGGGCGATGGTACTTGAAGCTGCGGCCGACCAGCCGCACGCCGTTCGCCAGCAGCGTCGAGGCCAGCGTGTCGCCCTGGAACCCGGCATAGGAAGCGCCGTCGAACAGGAAGCCCAGCGGCTTCGCGCGGTCGATGCGTCCGCCGGTTTGCAGCCGGAAACCGCCGGGCGCGCTCATCGCGGCGTCTCCGGCTTCGCCTCGCCCGGCTTGTAGGTGGCGCGGATTTCGTGCGTTACGGTGTGGCGCAGCGCGTTGAACCATCGCCGGCAGCCGGCGGCATGGTTCCAGCGCTCGTAGTGCCAGCCCTTCGGGTTTCGGCGCATGAACAGGTATTGCGCGTACTCAGCGTCCGAAAGGTTCATCGCGTCGGCCGGCCGGGCGATATGCGCCTCGCCGCCGCAGCGGAACTCCAGTTCCTCGCGCGGCCCGCACCAGGGGCAGCGGATCAGCAGCATCGCGGGCCCCCTAGTGCGCCACGGCGGCGGCGCCGTGCTCGTCGATCAGCGCCCCCGCGGTGAAGCGGTCGAGCGCGAACGGCGCATTCAAGGGGTGCGGCTCGTCGCGCGCGATGGTGTGCGCGAACACCCAGCCCGAGCCGGGCGTGGCCTTGAACCCGCCCGTGCCCCAGCCGACGTTGAAATACAGGCCTTGGACCGGCGTTTTGGAGACGATCGGGCTGGCGTCGGGGCACACGTCGACGATGCCGCCCCAGGTCCGCATCACCCGCACGCGGCTGAAGATCGGGAACAGCTCGCACACCGCCGCCACGGTGTGCTCGACGACGTTGAGCGCGCCGCGCTGGGCGTAGGAGTTGTAGGCGTCGATGCCCGCGCCCATCACCAGCTCGCCCTTGTCGGACTGGCTGATATAGGCGTGCACCGCGCCCGACATCACCACGGTATGCAGCACCGGCTTGATCGGCTCGCTGACCAGCGCCTGCAAGGGATGGCTTTCGATCGGGAGTCGCAGGCCCGCCATCGCCGCCAGCACCGAGGCATGGCCCGCCACCACGCAGCCGACCTTGGGCGCGCGGATCGTCCCGCGCGTGGTTTCGACGCCGATGACCCGCCCGCCCTTGCGCAGGATGCCCGTGACCTCGCAGTTCTGGACGATGTCGACGCCCCGGGCGTCGGCCGCGCGCGCCAGGCCCCAGGCCACGGCGTCGTGCCGCGCGATGCCGCCCCGGCGCTGGATCGAGGCGCCGAGGACTGGATAACGCGCAGCCGGCGAGCAGTCGAGGATCGGGATCAGCTCCTGGACCTCTTCGCGCGACAGCATCTCTGAATCGACGCCGTTGAGCCTGAGCGCGTGCACGCGCCGGCTCATTTCGCGGATGTCGTGCTCGCTGTGCGCCAGGTTCACCACGCCGCGCTGGCTCAGCATGATGTTGAAGTTCAGGTCCTGGCTGAGGCGCTCGTAAAGCTGCAACGACTTCTCGTAGAGGTGCGCCGACTCGTCCCACAGATAGTTCGAGCGGATCACGGTGGTGTTGCGCCCGGTGTTGCCGCCGCCGAGCCAGCCTTTTTCCAGCACGGCCACGTTGGCGATGCCGTGCTCCTTCGCCAGGTAGTAGGCGGTGGCGAGCCCGTGCCCGCCGCCGCCGACGATGATGACGTCATAGGCGGGCTTGGGCTCGGGGCTGCGCCAGGCCCGCTGCCAGTCCCGGTGGAAGCTGCGGGCGTTGCGCGCCAGGCTGAATATGGAATAGCGGCTGTTCATGCCCACCA
>JBQTIS010000564.1:0-3890 GCA_052387895.1 Rhodospirillales bacterium
TGTGCGAGCCGCTGCTGTTCAAGCACCAGGCGCCGGATTTCACCAGCGTGACCATTCGCCCGGCCACGGTATGCGGCTACAGCCCACGCAGCCGGCTGGATATCAGCGTCAACATCCTGACCAACCTGGCGGTCAACAAGGGAAAGATCACGGTATTCGGCGGCGAGCAGAAGCGGCCGAATTTGCATATCCAGGACATGTGCGACGCCTATAAGCTGATGATCAAGGCCTCGGCCGAGAAGATCGCCGGGCAGATATTCAATATCGGCCACCAGAACCTGAAGATCATCGAGATCGCCGAGATCGTGCGCAAGGTGGTGACCGAAATGTATCCGCAGCGCCCGCCGATCACGCTGGAGGTGACCAGCTCGGACGACAAGCGGTCGTATCACGTGAATTCGGACAAGATTTTCCGTGTGCTGGGATTCCGGCCGAGGCTGTCGGTCGAAGACGCGGCACGCGACCTGTGCGCGGCGTTCCAGAAGGGCCTGCTGCTCAACAGCCTGGACGACACGCGCTATTTTAATGTCCGCACCCTGAAGCAGCAAAAAGCCGCATGAGCAAATCGGGCGTCGCCGTCGTCACCGGCGGCGCGGGATTCATCGGAAGCCATATGGTCGATCTTCTGATCGGCCGGGGCTTCACGGTCCGCGTCATCGACAACCTAGTGGGCGGGCGCGAGGCCAACCTCGCGCACCTGAAGGACGATCCGCGGCTCGCCTGCCACTGGCGCGACATACGTGGCGTTGAGCCAGGGGACCCGATTTTCGACGGCGCGCGCTTCGTGTTCCATTTCGCCGGCATCGGCGACATCGTGCCCTCGATCGAACGGCCGATGGACTACATGTCGGTGAACGTCCAGGGCACCGTCATGATGCTGGAATGCGCGCGGCGGGCGCGGGCGGAAAAGTTCGTCTACGCCGCGTCGTCCTCGTGCTATGGGCTGGCCGCCACGCCGACCGGCGAGGCGCACCCGATCCAGCCGGAATACCCCTACGCGCTGTCGAAACACATGGGCGAGCAGGCGGGGTTCCATTGGCACCGCGTCTACAGGCTGTCGTTCAACTCGGTGCGCATCTTCAACGCCTATGGCACGCGCTCGCGCACCTCCGGGGCCTATGGGGCCGTGTTTGGCGTGTTCCTGCGCCAAAAGCTCGCGGGCAAGCCCTTCACCGTGGTCGGCGACGGCACCCAGCGGCGCGATTTTCTCTACGTGACGGACGTGGCGACGGCGTTCCTCGCGGCGGCCGAAACCGGCCGGGCGGGCGAGTTCTGGAATCTGGGCGCGGGCAATCCGCAGTCGGTCAACCGCCTGGTGGAGCTTCTGGGCGGCGGCGCGGTGCGCATACCCAAGCGCCCCGGCGAGCCGGATTGCACCTGGGCCGATATCGGCAAGATCACCCGCGAGCTGGGATGGGCGCCCAAGGTGTCGTTCGAAGAGGGCGTCAAGCGCGTGGTGGCCGATATCGACTACTGGCGCGACGCGCCGCTGTGGGATGCCGTCTCGATCGCCGAGGCGACGCGGACCTGGTTCGAGTTCCTGTCGCCGGGTCGGGGAGCAAGGCAATGATCGAACAGGCCCTCAAGGGCAAGATCAAGACGCCCGAGGAACTGCGCGCGCTGCTGGGCCCCGCGCCGCGCGCCAAGGGCAAGAAAGTGATCATGTGCCACGGCACGTTCGACATCGTTCATCCCGGGCACATCCGCCACCTGATCTACGCCAAGACCAAGGCCGACATCCTGGTGGTCAGCGTTACGGCCGACGAGCACATCATGAAGGCCAACTTCCGGCCTTATGTGCCGGACAAGCTGCGCGCGTTCAACCTGGCGGCGCTCGAGATGGTGGACTATGTGACCATCGACCGCGACCCGAAGCCGCTCAGGAACCTCAAGCTGCTGCAGCCCGACTATTTCGCCAAGGGCTACGAGTACGTCGCCGGCAAGGTCGACCCGCGCACCCAGGAAGAGATCGACGTGCTGGAGACCTTCGGCGGCGAATTCATCTTCACGCCGGGCGATATCGTTTATTCGTCCTCGGCGATCATCGAAACCGAGCCGCCCGATTT
Source organism: Rhodospirillales bacterium (assembly GCA_052387895.1). Taxonomy (GTDB): domain Bacteria; phylum Pseudomonadota; class Alphaproteobacteria; order JAEULC01; family JAEULC01; genus JAEULC01. The sequence continues at coordinate 2,067 of JBQTIS010000564.1, forward strand.
GGCGGCGGAAAAGCTGGGCTTGCTGCTGGAAAGCGAAAACCTCGGCTTCGGCGACCTGCGTGCGGCCCTCGACAAGATGAGGGGCCTCAAGGTGCACGTGATCGGCGACACGATCATCGACAGCTACACTTACACCACGCTGATCGGCGGCAACACCAAGACGCCCACGTTCTCGGTGCGGCTGGAGCGCCGCGCGGACTATGTCGGCGGGGCGGGGATCGTCGCCAAGCATCTGCGCGCGGCCGGAGCGGACGTTACCTTCAGCACGGTGATGGGAGAGGATGCGTTCAAGGATTTCGCCATCGCCGATCTAAAAAAAGTCGGCGTCAAGGTCAACGCCATTATCGACCGCACGCGCCCGACGACCAACAAGAACGCCTTCATCGCCGATAGCTACCGGCTGCTGAAGGTGGACACGCTGGACAACCGGGTGATCGCCGGCCGCATTCTCGAACAGCTCCGCGGCCATATCGCCGACACGCCGGCCGATGCGGTAGTGCTCAGCGATTTCCGCCACGGCATCTTCAACGCCACCACGATTCCACAGCTCATCCAATCGATTCCGGCGGGAAAATTCCGTGTCGCCGACAGCCAGGTCGCCAGCCGCTGGGGCAACATCCTGGACTTCAACGGCTTCGATTTGATCACGCCCAACGAGCGCGAGGCGCGCTTCGCCCTCGGCGACCAGGATTCGGTGATCCGCCCGCTGGCTCTCAAACTCTACCGCGCGGCCAAGTGCGGGACGCTGATCCTGAAGATGGGCGAGCGCGGGCTCATCACCTACCGCTCCGAGCCGAAGGAGATGGAGGACGTGCGCTCGTTCTTCGTGGTGGACAGCTTCGCCGGCAACGTAGTGGACGCGGTGGGCGCGGGCGATGCGCTGCTGGCCTACGCGACCATGGTCATGGCGACGTCGGGCAACTCGGTGATCGCCTCGGTGCTGGGCGCGATGGCGGCGGCTTGCGAGTGCGAGCACGACGGCAACATCCCGATCCGAACCGAGGACGTGCGGGCCAAGATCGACCAGTACGAGCGCCGGGTTCTATTGGCCTAGGCGCGGCGTGATGGCCCGGCTACGCGTCATCGTCGTCGGCCTGGGCGTTCAGGGCCAGAAGCGCTGGGCGGTCGCGGGCGGCGACGTCGTCGCCACCGTGGATCCCGTGCGCCCCGAGGCACAGTACAAATCCGTTCAGGCCGTGCCGCTGGATCGCTACGACGCGGCGTTGCTCTGCGTTCCGGACGGGCCGAAAATGGAGTTGATCGACTACCTGATCGACAATTGCAAGGCGCTGCTGGTCGAAAAGCCGGTGGTGTGCCACGACCAGGCGACGCTGGAGCGACTCGCCGCCAAGGTGCATAATAGCGGGATCGCCTGCTACACAGCCTACAACCACCGTTTCGAGCCGCATTTCGTCGGCATGCGCGACCTGATCCGTTCGGGCGAGCTGGGCGCGATTTATACGATACGCATGTTCTACGGCAACGGCACGGCGCGGCTGGTGCGAGAATCGCCCTGGCGCGACAAGGGCCCAGGCGTGTTGCCCGACTTGGGCTCGCACCTGCTCGATACGCTCAGGTTCTGGCTCGGCGACGTCGATCCGGCCTTCATGCTGTGGTCGGCCGACCGGTTCGAGAACAAATCGTTCGACCACATCGCCTTCGGGGCGCGCGGCAGGCCGCTGATCCAGCTCGAGATGACGCTATTGTCGTGGCGCAACCATTTCTACGCCGATGTCCTGGCCGAGCGCGGCAGCGCGCATATCTCCTCGCTGTGCAAGTGGGGCCCGAGCGTCTTCACGCGGCGCAAGCGCGTGCTGCCCAGCG
>JBQTIS010000565.1:0-3117 GCA_052387895.1 Rhodospirillales bacterium
CCGGGTCGTCGTAGAACTGGGCGATCTTGTCGGCGCCCATGCCGGGCGTCGCCAGCCAGCGCGGCGCGTGGTGCGCCAACTGCTCGATGTCGGTCAAAAGCTTGCTGATTCCGGTGCCGGTGGCCGGACAGGTGGTTTGGAACGCGTCGCCCACCATCACCACGCCGTCGCGGCGATAATTGGCCGCGCCTTGAAGGTCCACCACGCGCGCCTGCGCCTTGCCGGCGACGCGGAAATCGCCGAGGAAGCGCGCGATGCCGGGCATCGCCAGCAGCAGCGACTCGCGCGGCCGGTCGATGAAGTCGCGCGTCCACTTCTCGCGCGCGTCGCGGTAGCAGAACAGGTTGGCGCGCATCGCGCGGCCGATCGGGAACAGGCTGACGTAGTCGATGCGGTCGGCGACGCGCTCGCCGTAATAGGTCAACGCGCCGAAGTCGAAGCGCCGGCCCGGCGCGGGCTCGACGTCGAACCCCAGGCTCAGCGAATGGCCGTCGCGGATCGCGCGCCGCTCGATCCCCAGTTTCTGCCGCAACGCGCCGTTGGCGCCGCTCGCCAGCACCAGCAGCCGCGCCTCGATCGCGCGCCCGTCGGCCAGGGCGACGGTCTGGCGGTCGGGGCTTGCTTCCAGGCCGGTCACGCGGCCCACGATCAGCGCGGCCGGGTCGGCGATGCGCGCGCGCGCGGCGCCGACCATGTCGCGATAGGCCAATCCGTATTCCGTGCGGCGCTGCCGGTCGATCGCGCGGCCGCGCCGGGCGCTGACGGTTCCATGCACCGGCGTGGCCTTGGCGGCCAGGCAATCCAGCATGTCCAGCCGCCGCAACAGCTCGATCTGGTCGCCGGCCAGCTTCTCGGCCTTGAACTCGGGCGGATGGGCCTGGTGCAGGTCGATCGCCGCGACGCCGATCCCGGCACGGCCGAGCACGCAGGCCAGGATCGCGCCGCTGAGGCCCCCGCCGACGATGGCGACATCGACGCGGCGCGGCATCGCACCCGTGGCCCGGCAATCCGAATTTTCGGATGAATCGTTTGGTCCAGACAGCGTCATGCAGAAACGGCCGAAGCCCCCGTCCTGGAAGCGAACTCTGTTTCTACTCTGCCGAAATTTACGGGGTAGTAAACTAACAAACTTGGTTAATTCGTTATTTATTTGCGAAACCCGGCGATCGAACCAGGGCGAATCCCAGCGCGCCGATCGCGGCGACGACCGCGCCGGCCAGAAAACAGGCTTGCGATCCAACCAGCTCCCAGATCGCTCCGGCGCCGAGGCTGGCGAAGAACAGCGCGGCCGCCGTGACGGCATGGTAAACGCCGAAGCCGGTCCCGCGCAGCCTGGCCGGCGCGCTGTCGGCCACCAGCGCGGCCAGCAGCCCCTGCGTCATTCCCATGTGGACGCCCCACAGCGCCACGCCCAGCAGCGCCGCCGCCAAGCCGCCGGCGGGCGCCGCCAGCGCCAGGTCGCCCAGCACCAGCACGCCCATGCCCGCGGCCAAGAGGCGCAATCGGCCGACGCGGTCGCTGAGCGCGCCGAGGGGATAGGCGGTCGCGGCGTAGGCAGCGCTGAACAGCGCCAGCACCAGCGGAGCGAGCGACGCCGTCATGCCCAGCTCCAAGCCGCGCAGGATGAGGAAGGCCTCGCTGAACCGCGCCAACATCATCGCCCCGGCCAGGGCGATCACGATCCAGAATCCGCGGCCCAGATCGCCCGCCGCGCGCCAGTCGATCTTCGGCTTCGGTCCGGCCGGCGCGGTTGCGCGCGCGGGCTCGTTCACGGCGGCCCACAGCACCAGCACCGCCAGCCAGGCCGGAATCGCCGCCAGCCAGAACACCGCGCGAATGTCGCCCGCGGCCGCCAGCACCAGGACCACCGCCAGCAGCGGGCCCAGCAGCGCGCCGATCGAATCGAGCGACTGGCGCAAGCCGAAGCTGGCCCCGCGCAGGTCCGCCGGCGCCAGGTCGCCGACCAGCGCGTCGCGCGGCGGCCCGCGCACGCCCTTGCCCACGCGGTCGAGGAACCGCGCCAGCGCCACGTCGCCCGCGCCCAGGGCCAGCGGAAAGATCGGCTTGACCGCGGCGGCCAGGCCGTAGCCTAGGAGCGCCAGCGGCTTGCGCCGGCCCATGCGGTCGCTGAACACCCCCGAAAACAGCTTGGCGGCGGCGGCCGTGCCCTCGCCCAGGCCCTCGATCGCGCCGACCGCGAGCGCGCCCGCGCCCAGGACCGAGACCAGGAACACGGGCAGCAGCCCATGCACCATCTCGCTCGAGACGTCCATCAACAGGCTGACGACGCCAAGCGCCCATACCCCGCGCGGAATCCGCCGCCAGGCGGCGGCGCTCATGCGCCGGAAGATGCCGGCGTCGCGGCTTTCACACCTGCTGGATCGCCGACAGCAGCCACTTGCCGCCGCCGGCGCGCATGAAGGTCCAGGCCTCGGTCGCCTCCGACGGCGACTTGTCGCCGGCGGGGGCGCCGTCGCGCACGAGATAGTCGCTCGCGCGCCACGTCATCACGGCGGTGGCGTATTGCCGGTCGCCTTCGGCCCAATGGTCCACCACGTCGCCCTTCAGCAGCTCGACGCCCTCGACCGCGTTGCGCACGCCCCGGCTCGTCGCGTCGGCCAGGTCCTCGGCGAAATACGCCGCCATCTCGGGCGTGGCCAGCCGGCGCAGCCGGACAAGGTCGCCATCGCTCCAGGCTTGCTGCACCTGCGCCAGAACCTCGCCGAAAGCCCGCTGGTCCTCGGCCGTGACCTCGGGCCCGGGTCGCGGTGCGGCGGAGCCGGTTCCCGCGCCGGCGCCGGAGAGGGTTCCGGCGCTTGCCGGGAAGCGGGCGCCGGCGCTTGCCGGGGAGCGGGCGGCGGCGCTTGCCAGCGAGGGCGCCGCGCCGAGCATGCGGCGCAGCAGCATGAAGCCCAGCCATGCCGCCCCGACGATCAGCGCGAATTGCAGCATCAGCCCCACCATGCCGCCGGCCTGCGAGCCCTCGGCCGCCCAGGCCGGGTTGCTGAAGATCAGGCCGAACAGTCCCGCCCCCAGAAATCCGCCGAGGATTCCGGTCATCAACGGACTGCGCGCGAAACCGCCGCCGCCCGCCGCGGGACCCGAAACCGCCCCGGG
>JBQTIS010000566.1:0-3761 GCA_052387895.1 Rhodospirillales bacterium
GTGCCGAAATCGGTCTGCGACACGCTGCTCTTGGACTTCGATTCGTGCAAGGCGTGCAAGACCGGCCTGGGCACGGCGGCGGTGATCGTGATGGACAAGTCCACCGACATCGTCAGGGCCATCGCGCGCCTCAGCAAATTCTACATGCACGAGAGCTGCGGCCAGTGCACGCCCTGCCGCGAGGGCACGGGCTGGATGTGGCGCGTGATGGAGCGCATGGTCGCGGGCGACGCCGAGCCGCGCGAGATTGACCGGCTGCTCGACGTCGCCAACCAGGTGGACGGCCACACCATCTGCGCGCTGGGCGACGCGGCGGCCTGGCCGATCCAGGGGCTGATCCGGCATTTCCGGCCCGAGCTGGAGCGCCGCATCGCCGAGCGCATCGGCCGGCGCGCGGCGGCGGAGTAGGGGATATGCCCAAGCACACCATCGACGGCAAGCCGATCGAGGTCGAGGCCGGGCTGACCGTGCTGCAGGCCTGCGAACGCGCGGGCGTCGAGATTCCGCGCTTCTGCTACCACGAACGCCTGTCGATTGCCGGAAACTGCCGCATGTGCCTGGTGGAGCAGGAGAAGGCGCCGAAGCCGATCGCCAGCTGCGCCATGCCAGTCATGGACAACATGGTGATCAAGACCGACACCGAGATGGTGAAGAAGGCGCGGCGCGGGGTGATGGAGTTCCTGCTGATCAATCACCCGCTGGACTGCCCGATCTGCGACCAGGGCGGCGAGTGCGACCTGCAGGACCAGGCCATGGCCTACGGCCTGGGCAACAGCCGCTACCACGAGAACAAGCGCGCCGTGGCCGACAAGCACATGGGGCCGCTGATCAAGACCATCATGACGCGCTGCATCCACTGCACGCGCTGCGTGCGCTTCGCCACCGAGGTGGCGGGGGTGGAGGAGTTGGGCGCGCTCGGCCGCGGCGAGCACATGGAGGTCACCACCTACTTGGAAAAGGCGTTGAACTCCGAGGTCTCGGCCAACGTCATCGACCTGTGTCCGGTCGGCGCGCTGACATCCAAGCCCTATGCGTTCGAGGCGCGGCCCTGGGAGCTGCGCAAGACCCAGAGCGTCGACGTGATGGACGCCGTGGGCAGCGCCGTACGCGTCGACACGCGCGGACGCGAGGTGATGCGCGTCCTGCCGCGCCTCAACGAGGACGTGAACGAGGAATGGATCAGCGACAAGACGCGCTATGCCTGCGACGGCCTGGCGCGGCAGCGTCTGGACCGGCCCTATCTGCGCAAGGACGGGCGCTTGCAGCCGGTTTCCTGGCCCGAAGCCCTCAGGGCCGCCGCCGATAGGCTGAAGGCGACGGAAGGCGCGCGCATCGCGGCGCTGGCGGGCGATCTGTGCGACGCCGAGTCGATGTTCGCCCTCAAGGGCCTGATGGCCGCGCTCGGCTCGCCCCATATCGACTGCCGCCAGGACGGCGCGTACCTGCCCGCGGACGAGCGCGCGGGCTACCTGTTCAACGCCACCATCCAAGGGATCGAGCGGGCCGATCTGTGCCTGCTTGTCGGCGCGAACCCGCGCTGGGAAGCGGCGATCGTCAACACGCGGCTGCGCAAGCGGCACCTGATGGGCGGGTTCGTGGCGGCCGCCATCGGCCCCAGGCTCGACCTGACCTTCCCGGTGGAGATGCTGGGCGACGGGCCGTACACGCTGGCGGAGATCGCCTCGGGCGCCCACCCCTTCGCCCAGCGGCTGAAGGACGCCAAGGCGCCGATGGTCGCGGTCGGCATGGGCGCGCTGGCGCGGCCCGACGGCGCCGCGATCTACGGCCTGGCGCGCAAGCTGGGCGAGCTCGCCCAGCGCGAGGGCTGGAACGGCTTCAACGTGCTGCACACCGCCGCCGCGCGGGTCGGCGGCCTGGACCTTGCCTTCGTGCCGACGGGCAGGCTCGCCAACGTGAACGCCATCCTCGACGCGGCCAACTCCGGCGCGCTCGGCGTGGTGTACCTGCTGGGCGCGGACGAAATCGACATGAAGCGCCTGAGCAAGGCCTTCACGATCTACCAGGGCCACCACGGCGACCGCGGCGCGCATCGCGCCGATCTGATCCTGCCGGGCGCGGCCTATACCGAGAAGAACGGCCTCTACGTCAACACCGAGGGAAGGGCGCAGCTCGGGCGGCTGGCCGCGGCACCCCCGGGCGAGGCGCGCGAGGACTGGAAAATCCTGCGCGCCTTGTCGGATTCCCTGGGCAAGTCCTTGCCCTACGACACGCTCGACCAGTTGCGCGCGGCGCTGGTGAAGGCGCATCCCACGTTCGGCCGCCTCGGCCAGGCGCAGCCCTCGGCCCTGGGCGCGTGGAAAGGCGCGGCGGCGGCGCCGGGCGCGGCGCCGTTCGCCTATCCGATCGCCGATTTCTACATGACCGATTCGATCAGCCGCGCCTCGGCGACCATGGCGGAATGCAGCGCCGCGTTCGTCGCCGGCGGCGCCAGGACCGGCACGCATGGCTGACGATCTTTACCTGCTGTGGAGCGGCTACGCCCTGCCGGCGGCGATCATCGTCGCGCAGATCGTCGCCATCGTCGTGCCGCTGATGCTGGCGGTGGCCTATCTCACTTACGCCGAGCGCAAGGTGCTGGCGGCCATGCAGATGCGCATGGGCCCCAACGTGGTGGGGTGGTGGGGCCTGCTGCAACCCATCGCCGACGGCCTGAAGCTTTTGACCAAGGAAACCATCATCCCGTCGGGCGCCAACCGGGTGATCTTCGTCGCCGCGCCGATGCTGACCTTCATCCTCAGCCTGGTCGCCTGGGCGGTGATCCCGTTCGACGCGGGCATGGTGCTGGCAGACATCAACGTCGGCATCCTCTACCTGTTCGCCATCTCGTCGCTCGGCGTTTACGGCATCGTCATGGCGGGCTGGGCCAGCAACTCGAAATACGCGTTCCTGGGCGCGCTGCGCTCGGCCGCGCAGATGGTCAGCTACGAGGTCTCGATCGGCTTCGTCATCGTCACCGTGATCCTGTGCGCCGGGTCGATGAACCTGTCCAAGATCGTCGAGGCGCAAAAGACGGTCTGGTACCTCATTCCGCTGTTTCCGATGTTCATCCTGTTCTTCATCTCGGGGCTCGCCGAGACCAACCGCACGCCGTTCGATTTGGCCGAGGGCGAATCCGAGCTGGTGGCGGGCTATTTCGTCGAATATTCGTCCATGACCTTCGCGCTGTTCTATCTCGGCGAATACGCCAACATGATTCTGATCAGCGCGATGACCGCGGTGCTGTTCCTGGGCGGCTGGCTGCCGCCGGTGGACCTGCCGCCGTTCAACTGGATTCCCGGGCCGGTATGGTTCGCGCTCAAGATCGCGCTCGCCCTGTTCTTTTTCCTGTGGGCGCGCGCCACGCTGCCGCGCTACCGCTACGACCAGCTCATGCGCCTGGGCTGGAAGGTGTTCCTGCCGATGTCGTTGTTGTGGGTGGCGCTGACGGCGGGCGTGCTGGTGTACGGCGGGCTGGTGTAGGGGAAAGAGCCATGGCATTGCTCGACCGCGCCGCGCGCAGCTTCCTGCTCTACGAGCTGGTGAAGGGCCTGGGCCTGACCTTCAGCTACATGTTCAGGCCCCGGGTGACGGTGAATTACCCGTTCGAGAAGGGGCCGCTCAGCCCGCGCTTCCGCGGCGAGCACGCGCTGCGCCGCTATCCCAACGGCGAGGAGCGCTGCATCGCCTGCAAGCTGTGCGAGGCGATCTGCCCGGCGCAGTGCATCGTCATCGAGGCGGAGCCGCGCAGCGACGGCAGCCGG
>JBQTIS010000567.1:0-1894 GCA_052387895.1 Rhodospirillales bacterium
GCTGCGAGAAGCGTTTTCCCGGCCACCGCCGGGAGTGTCGCGCCTGTTGCGCCTCCCACCACGCGCTCCGCCGGGCGCCGCGGCCGGCGGCCCGACGGCCGGCGCCGCGGCCCCGCCGGCCAGCGGCGCGGGCGGAGAGAGCGACACGCCGCATGTCTACGGCCCGCCGGTGGAGTTTCCCGAGGAATCGTTGCCCGTCGACCCGGTGATGTGATCGCGGCGGCCCGGGCGGGACGCCTCAATTCCAAGCGCCATGACCGGACCCGGACTTGATCCGGGGGTTGTCCCGCGCATCCACGTCGAGTCAGCGGCGAGTCGCGGGCGAGAGGGTCGAGCCTTTGTTCGGAAAGGCCCTCGCGGCCTGGCGACGTGGATCGCCGGGACACCGAGGGACGAAGGCCCGAGGCGGCGATGACGGTCTTACATAACCGGGCACATTCTGCGCTCAACCGGACAGCCGTGGGCTTGACCCAGCCGGGGCGGCCTGGTTGCCCGGCGGCTTCGCTAAATCTTCCTTGCCAGCACCTCGATCGGGATCAGGCTGCGCTCGGCCAGGCCGCGCGCGGAGTTGGCCATCATGTCGCGCGCGCGCTCCCCGTGGATCAGCATGACGGCGCGGTGCGGCGGTTTTTCCCCGCGCTCGACCAGCGCGCGCGACCGCACGCCATAGGCCAGCGCCTTTTTCAGCGTGTCGCGCCATTCCAGGATCGCGAAGCCGGCGGCCTCGAGCCCCCGGCGCGTCTCGGCCTGCGGCTGAAGGAAGCTCGCCGCGGCGGTCGCGGCCCAGGGCGTGGGGTATCGCGGCGCGGGTCCCTCCCCGCGCGCGAGCTCGGACAGCACAAGCCAGCCGCCGGCTTTAAGCACGCGGGCGATCTCGCGGTAGAGCCCGGGCTTGTCCTGGATGTTCATCGACACGTTCATGGAATAGGCGCCGTCGAACGCCGCGTCGGCGAACGGCATGGCGAGCGCGTCGCCGCAATGGAACGCCACGCGGCCGCTCAAGTTCTGCTGCGCCGTCAGAACCCGCGCCGCCTCGCAGAACTCGGCCGTGAGGTCGATGCCCGAAACGCGGCAGCCGAACCGGCGGGCGAACCAGCGCGCGGGTCCGCCGACGCCGCTTCCCACGTCGAGCAGATGCGCGCCCGCGCCCACCCTAGGCATCAGGGCGGCCAGCTCCTCGGTCGCCTCCAGCCCGCGGCTGTGGAACTGGTCGTAGGGGCTTAGCGCCTCGGCCGTGGGGCGGTCGGGGTCGGCGCCGTCCGCCGCCAGCGCCGCGCGCAGGCGCTGGAGCAGCGCACCCGAGGTGTAGTGCCCTGATATGTCGGGTTGCGCGGCCAAATTCCCAGCTTTCCCAATGTTTCCAAAATTGTATCGCAGCCGCCGGCGGCCCGCGAAAATTATTTTCATGGTCCCCCTGCACAGGATCGTCCTGATGCGGCATGATGGGGGAACTTCCGGAAAATCGGTTGCGGCCGGCGCGCGATGCGAATTCGCGGGCGCGGCCGCTTGCGCGCGAGTCCCATGCCATGAGCGACACCGAACCCACACCGGCCGGCGAGGGCGCGGCCGCGTCGCGGCGCCCCTGCCGGCGCCATAGCGCGGAGGAGTGCTTCGCCAACATGGCGATGCTGTGGCGGCATCACGGCCGGCCGCCGCAAGGCCGCGACGCCAACCGCGCGCCCTCGACCGTGGGCAAGGACGCCTATACCCGGCGCGCCGGCACCTGGCGCCGGGCGGTCGCGGCCTTCGCCCAGTTCAGCGGCATCGAATTGAAGCGCATCGGGCCGGAGGCGCCGGACGCTCCCGCCACGGCCGGCGCGCGGCAAGGGCGCGGCGAGCCGCGCTCGATCCCGCTGAGCCTGCGCTTCCAGGTGCTGCAACGCGACCGGTTCAA